>SXOY01000058.1 GCA_005776545.1 Planctomycetia bacterium
CCATCATATCTCAATTGATACCGAACTGGGGGCCTGTGAGTTGCGATCAATCACATTCCGGGCATGTATTTATCAATCCAGTCATCTTGCTTGAGTACACCGTCCCGTGAGCGACGATCATGGGCCTCGCTTCGGCCCTGGGCCATACGGAAGATGGTTCCGCCGCGACCGGCCCACAGATCTGAGGGCTCGTCCCATCCGCCCTTGTGAGAAACAGCCCGCTCAAGCGCCGCCGGTGCTCCACCCTTGAGCGTCGAGAATCGCTCAAGTAAGCGAGCGAAATAAGGAGCACGCCGAACGAGGAGTTCATCATCTATCGCAACAAATATCTGGGCCGAGCCTGGATCGCCCTGGCGACCCGATCGTCCGATGAACTGCCTGTCGATTCGCTTCGCACCGTGCATCTCTGTCAAGATCACGTGCAGCCCGCCTGCTTTGATTGAGCCTGGGTCAGGCTTGATATCCGTGCCACGACCTGCCATGTTTGTGGCAACCGTAATCGCGGCACCCTGAGCGAGGTCGCTGCGACCCGCCTGCCCAATCAACGACGCTTCTTCTTTGTCATGGTGAGCGTTGAGGAGGAAATGTTCGAGGTTGCGTTCTCGCAGGCGCTCACTCAGGTATTCGCTCGCCGAAACCGAACGCGTGCCCACGAGAATCGGCCGCCCTTGTGCGTGAATTTCCTCAATCGACGCGACAATCGCATCCCATTTTCCATTCTGCGATCTAAACACCCGCAGTGGCCACTGAGTTCGCACGACCGGGCGGTTAGTCGGAATTCGCGTCACCGGTCGCGAGTATGTTGATTCCATTTCGCCGGTGGCATCTGCCGCGGTGCCAGTCATGCCGCAGAGAAAGGGATACGTGCGATAGAACCGCTGGAAACTCAAACGAGCCAGCGTCTCACGATCTGCCGTTACCTGAGCGCCTTCTTTGGCCTCCACTGATTGGTGCAAACCGTGTTCCCAGTTGCGATCTGGCAGGAAGCGGCCGGTATATTCATCGACGATGACGATGCGGTCTTCGACAACTTCATATTGCTTGCCGCGGATGTAGCAGTGTTTTGCGACAAGTGCCTGCCGAACAAGTTCTTCAGCACGGCGGCGGGCTTTCCACAGGGGATCGGGCACAAGGTCGTACAACTGCTCAAGACGTTCAAATCCGCGACGTTTCAGATCAACACGGCGGCGGTTGTGATCGACTTCGAAATCCGGTCCCTCATCAAGTTTGGTGGCGATCGCGGCGGCCTTGAGGTAGACCTTGCTCATGTCATCTTCGCGGCGCGGACGAGCGATGATGAGCGGGACAACCCCTTCATCGACAAGCACTGCATCGGCCTCATCGACCATGCACGCGCGAAGGCCGGGGATCATCGGACCCATGCCCGCTTCGCCCGGCAGGTGGGCGACACTCGTGAGCATCTGCCGACCAGCCCAGGCAGTGTTCATGCGGCCAAGTCGAATCTGATCACGTAGATAGTCAGCGGTGATCTGCTTGGGAGTTCCGTAGACAATGTGGCGTGCGTAGATTCCGAATCGTTCCGCAGGGTCCTGCTCCTGCTGAATCGAACCGACTTCGCAAAAACACTTTGCATAGATTCGACTGCGAGATTCCGCATCGCGCTTTGCGAGGTAATCGTTCACAGTGAAAATGTGAAGGTATCGATGCTGCCATGCAATAAGAGGAGCGGCGAGTGACCCGGTCAGCGTTTTTCCTTCGCCGGTGAGCATCTCGATAATTCGTCCGTGATACAGCGCCATCGCGCCCATCAACTGCACAATGTACGGTTCTTCCCCAGTTTCGCGGCGAGCAATCTCCCGAACGTACGCAAATGCCCGGCGCACTGCTTCATCATCCTGGCGCCCACGGACAAATGCTTCTCTTACAGTCAACACCTGATCGCGGAGAGACTCAATGCTCAAGTCGTGTATTGATGACTTCAGTGCGTCGATTCCCTCAGCTTCCTGCCGCAGGAATCCGACACTGATACGACGATTCCGAAGTTTCATCGCGGCGCGGTTATAGATTCCGTCAAGCCCTTTCGATAGCTCCGGCTTGTTCCGCCGGCTTCGTATCGATTCATACAGCGCGTGATATTTGCTCAAAACCTGCGACACGTGTGTTCAGCACTCCTTACAGATTCACTCGACCATACACAAGTTTTTGCATTCGATCTATCCACTGCCCAGCAAGTGGACGCCATTTGAGAGCGAACCGCACGGCAACCCGTTCACCTGGCAGGCCCGGCCAAACCGCTGTCTCGCCATCGGCCGCTCGCACCGGCTCAATCTGCACTTCAAATTGCGGGTGCTTTGCAAGCCCAGGATTTTCCCGCGATTGTTCGGTTTCGATCGTGCCACCACCTAAATAGGAAAGAGATTGGTGTGCGAGTCGCCGCTGCCCTGCATCAATGACCCGGACTGTGCCGCCATCAAACACCTGGCCCACTTCAGACACAAGCCGCATTTCGACGACATAATCTTCGCGCGGGCGTTCATAAAGCCAGAGCGCCTCGTCCTGTGACATTGCCGCAGTCACTCGAATCGACTTGGGGTCAACCAGCTCGCAGATGGGCTTGCCTTCTTTCACCAAGGCTCCCATGAACATCATGGGGTCACCGCTCACGATGACACCATCATGTGGCGCACGGACAATCAACTTCGTTTTCTTCTCTCTCAACACCGTTCGCTGATTCCGCAATGTATCGACACGGTCTTTTGCGATCTGTGCCTCGGCGGGATTTCTTGCGATTGCCTTGCGTTCCTTGGTCTCAGCCTCCAGCAATAACGCATCAACCAGATCAAGCCGCGCATCAAGCTGCTTGCTGAACATGGTGACAATCGGTTCATCTTTCTTGACCCACTCGCCCGGTCGCTTATGAACCTGATCCACAAACGCATCAACCTGTGAGTACACACCCGACTTGTGAATCGACTCGATCACCCCTTCGCCGCGCCTCCGGTCTGGTGCGGGAATCACTCCTACCAGCAGCACCGCCGTCACAATCATCGCCATGCTTGTCGCCACCGCACGGAAGCGATGGTCGCCGAGCTTTGCGTTCGTGGCGAGCCAGTGAACAAAGCCAAACGTGGGAATGAAGAACCACGCTGCCGCCGACCAAATCGCAAGGAAAACACCAATCGCGAACATCTTGCCAAGCAGATATAGCGTAATCGAAAAGAACACGAAAATGCGATAGGCGAAACTGAGAACGCCGTAGAGTGTCAACCAGACCTGCTCATCTCTCACGCTTGACGGTGGCGAGGCATCGCGAATGCGGTATACATATTTCTCGAAGAAGAACTTCAGCATCGCCGTTGAACGCTGCTGCAGATTGGGAATCTCTAACAAATCGCTCAGGATGTAGTATCCATCAAATCGCATCAGCGGATTGGCATTAAACAGCACCGTTGACACGCTGGCGGTGAACATCGCGTTGTAAGCAATCTGCCGCAGCAGGCCATCGGAGGTGTTGAGCCAGATAATCGCGGCGATCGCCGCTAGGAAGAGTTCAAAGATCATTCCGCCCGCGCCAACCGCCATGCGTTTCCACTTTGACTGAAATGTCCAGCAGGCAGAAGCATCGACAAAGGGCGAGGGGAAAAGCACCAGCAACATCACGCCAAATTCAGGAACATTGCCGCCAAATCGCTTGCAAAGAACACCGTGACCAAGTTCGTGCCAAAGTTTTGTGACGATGAACACGCCAACGAGCCAACCCCAGTTGGTTGATGTGATCGTTGCATCGACACCGTTTTTCAACGCTTCCGAATGGGGAATGAGAAACACTCCGACGGTGATCACAAACAATGCCCACGCAACAAACCCGCCCACATTCAACACCGGGCGCATGATCGGCTCAAGGGCGTTCAAAATCCGATCCGGATTGAACAGTCGCATCTTGAAGTACATCAGGCCGATGGCTTGCTGCTGAATGAACTTCGCCCGCCGTTCGCTGCCACGGCGCAGTAACTGGTCAACCTCCGGGGAGTCATCCACCGAAAGCAGGTTCGAGCTGTACAACTGCGAAATAAGCTGAATCGCTTCGTGCTGCGTCGGCGCATCATCACCGTGATTCGCCAATGCCAGTTGCCACACCTCATCGACCGTGCGGTTTCCATCAAGCAGCGCGACGAATTCGTACGCAACAGGGTTCAGCCGGTAGAACTGATTACTCGATGGATCGTGTACCACATGCCAGCGCTGTCCGCGATAAAACTGCCGCGTGCTCTGCACGTGCGGCCTCAGTCTTGGCTTCATCGCTCGTACGCGATGCCAGAATGGCGAAAATGTCGGGCGTTCTGCGCTCATAGATTCCTGTTACATCCTCAGTGCCAAAGCAGCCTCAATGCAGGTTCAGATCACCACCACAGCCACAATCGAAGCTGATCCA
>SXOY01000059.1 GCA_005776545.1 Planctomycetia bacterium
ATACGAAGCGCAGTCCTTCCGTCACTATTCGAGAAACTCCAGGTTGCAAGGCGCGGGGTCTGGTTGTTGAAACCGACAGGATGCCACTAATGATCGTGAATCCGGTCACTAATAAACAACCTCGACCTATCAGTAGAGAACCGCTTCGCGATCGGGCGCTGTCTTCCGGCGCATAGATTCAGGTGAGCGACAAGGCCGCTAGAATCGCTGCAGGCCCAACACTTTCACAGGGATGTCAGCTCTCGAGGTATTTCCGCATGATCAACTCGCGATTCGAGCGGTCGGCGCAGCGCATGAGTTATGGGTTCCTTTGTCTGGTTCCCTTCCTGGCCGGAACCCTTGGGGCTTGGCGCGCACTGCGAGTGCCGGGGGTCTATCAGTTGGTCGGCGGTGTGTTATTTGTCACGATTTGGTTTTCTGCGTGGAATCTCACTGCACGGGGGATCAGAACCGGCGGCGATGGCTGCCGCATGCGTGCGATCGCCGGTGGCCTGCTATTGATCCCGTTCGCGCTGATTTCGCTCCTGTGGGTGGGGCTTTCCACTCCATGGGACGCGACGCCAACAGAGAATCAGATGCGGTACCTCGTGCTGCTCGTTGCATTGGTGTCCATCACGGGGGGCTTCGTAGTCCTGAAGCAATCGTTGTGCGATGCTGGGGAACGACTCTACTCGACGCTCGGATTTGGCGCGAGCATTATGTCCGGCGCTGCCTATCTGGTCTGGCTCGCCTTCCAAGTCGGCGCATGGACAGAGAGGGCACGCACAGGAGCAGCGCCTTTGTCGGCGATGTCGCTCAACGACTCACTAGATACCCTTTTGTTTGTCGCGTGTGTGCTCACGTATCTCGCTACAGCGGCGTTCGCGGCCTCTTTCGGAAGGGTAGGTTGGCTGGGGCGAGTGGCGAGTCGCGCCTTTGTAACTGCGAGCCTCGCCGCGTTCGTATTCATATCGGTTCGCGGCTTGGCGTTTCCAGATCCGACACAGGGATCGTCGCCCTGGTACACCCGTCCCGGTTTCATCGCCGGTATTCCAGCTGTTCCCTGGATACTGCCTCATCTCCTAGGAGTCATCCTGCTGCGGCGAACAGGAAACGAGCCAGCAGGACCTCATTCGAAATATGTGCACGCGCCGGCCATTGGTAAGCAATAGCTGGTATACTGCCGAAGCATGAACACCCAGTCTACCTTAGACCGTCGGTCGTTTCTCGGCTCGATCGGTGCGTTGTCAGCGGCACAGATTTGCTGTGCGGGCCTGGCGCAAAGCTCCGGGCAGGCCACTCGATCAGATTTGCACTCGAATGTAAATCGCGGCCTGGCGAATGCCGCGGATGTGCACCTCGCGCCCGGTCTTGCGTATTTGCAGACTGGCAGCGTTGGCCCTTCTCCAAAACCTGTGGTTGACAGCACGATCGCAGCATTGTTGGAACTAGAGAAGAATCCGGTACACCAGGCGTATCGACTGCAGCCACCCGCGCTCGAGCAAGTCCGGGACAAAGCGGCAGCGATGCTCCGATGCGCGAGTAACGAGATTATTCTGACGCGCGGCACAACTGATGGAATGAACAGCGTCGCCGCGGGTCTGAATCTCGTAGCAGGCGATCGTGTGCTTACAACCGACCACGAGCACGGCGGCGGACACCACTGCTGGGATTACCTGGTGAAGCGACGCGGCATCATTCTTGACAAAGTTTCCATACCACTTGGCGATTACAACACATCAGAAATAGTCGATCGGTTTCGCAAGGCGATCACGCCGCGAACTCGCGTGATTTCATTTTCTCATGTGCTGTACACAACGGGCCTGGTCATGCCCGTTTTGGAATTGTGCACACTGGCGCGTGAACACGGGTGCCTCGCGATCGTTGATGGTGCACAGGCGTTTGGAGGCATTGACGTTGATGTACAGGCACTTGGGTGTCATGTCTACGCGACTTGCGGCCACAAGTGGATGCTGGGACCCAAAGGAACGGGGTTGCTTTTCCTTCGAGAAGATGCAAGAGAACGAGTGCAGCTCTTTGCGGAAGAGGCGGGTCGCGAGGCTCTGAGCGATTCGACGGGTCTTATCAATCTATCGGGGGTGATTGGTCTTGGCGCGGCGATTGACTACAACCGGGCTATCGGCATTGGGAAAATCCAATCGCACAACCTTGAACTACGTAATCGACTGTTTGAGATGCTGGGCAATGTCAGCCATGTTCGCATCGTCAGCCCGCCGCCTGGTCCGACGGCTTCAGCCTTGCTCACCGTGCAACTGGGCGAGGGAATCAACCCTCGCGAGTTCATCGGGAAGATGCTTGAGAAGCACAAGGTTGCACTGAAGGCGCTGCCGACGTTGCCTCATGGCCTGCGGTTTTCCATGCACCTTTTCAATTCAATGCAGGATGTTGAGCAAGCAGTGAAAGGGCTTCGGATTGAACTTTCGTAAGTTCAATGGAAGACGATTTTTCATCGATCCGTGCGAGGCGAGTCGGTCGTAGGATTTGCAGCTTGACAGGAGATTATTTCAATGCACTTTCGCACTTGGCTTATTACAGCGGTTATGTTCTTCGCAACACTTTGCGATCTTTCAGTGGCCAGTGCTTCCGAGTCAAACTCGGTTGCGGCCACCTCCAACACAGGTTCGGTCGTCTCAGACGATTTGAAAAAGCTTGACGGCGAATGGATCTTTGTAGAGGACAAGACTCCGGATCACACTCTCGAACAATTAGGCCCACCAATGGCCTCTAAATTCTCGATGCGGGTTGAGGAAGGCGCGGTGGTTCTGAACGGCCATGGCTCTGGGCACAAAGATGTGCGCATTGCACTCGATGGCTCGATTACCGAAGTCAAAGAGCCAAAGACGATCTCTCGTTATCGCGGGTCGTGGAAGGACGAGACGTTCGAGTACAAAGTTGAGTTCGAGCGTGTGGGTGGCGGGCCTGACAGCTCGATCAAGTGGATCCAAAGGAGTTTCCGTATGACGCCGGATGGACTGCTTGTGCGAGTTGCGCACGAACTGTCAGTTGCGACGGAAACACTGGGGCTTTACCGCCATGCGGAGGACATTGCGATGCCCGCGCTGGCCAAGGCGGTGATCGGCGATTTGTCGTGGCTTGCTGGCGCGTGGGTTGGAACTAGAAGCTCGGGGTCGACAAACGAGGAACGCTGGAGTCCTGCGGCGGGCGGGGCGATGCTCGCTGTATCTCGGTCGGTCAATCCGAGCGGCAAGATGTTCGCGTTTGAGTACCTGCGAATTGTCGAACGAGATGGCGGATTGGTGTACATCGCACAACCTGGCGGCGCCAAGGGGACGGAGTTTGTACTGACCGAGTTGGTCACGGAGAACGGCACTCAACGCGCTGTATTTGAAAACCCTCGCCACGATTACCCGAAGCGCGTTGTTTACGAACTGTCTGCCGAGGGCGGCATGATCGCCACGATCGGCCAGCTCAAGGGCGGCACACCGCGGCGTTTTGAGTTCAAGCGCGAAGGCAAGTAGATATGGAAACGTGAACCCAGAGACACTCATTCGGTTTTCATAGAGCTTGTTCGTAGGCAAGGCTCTTACAGCAGAGTCGCAGAAGTCGTACACAATAGAAAGTAGCCAAGACCAGAACTCGAAGTTGTAGCAACGGCCGGCTTACTGATCTGAACGCACAGGAACCTAGATGGAATTTGTATAACATTTCACAATATCTAACATTGGCAACAACGCAAGAACTCTCGCCACGTTCAGACCACCAAAGATATCTCAAATCGAACGAACATGTACTCCATATCTTCACCAGGCACATTCCAGATCAAATTGACAGAGTTATCGTAGGGCTGGCAATCGCTCTGGCGAGTACATACCTCGCTCTGGCGGCAGCCCATAGAGTTCAGGGTGCTGGTACTTGCCTCGTTCGGGGCCTTGTTTTTCCACGACGTCTTGTGGCTTACGATTCCGGACATACTTGTCGTTTCGGTCTGCATCCACGCGCCATGAGACCTCGGTATTCGGCACGCTTGTCATTATGAGAAAACTCCCATCTTTGATTTTTTGCCGGACCTTCACCTGCACAAAGTCCCCCTCGTCGGAATTCGGCCCATCAACGACTGTAAGTTGATACTTGAAATTGACATTAATCTCGTTGAAATACTCCGGCAGCTCAACCCACGCACGGCCATCGGCATCCGTCACCACATTGCCGACGTAGAAATTCTGCGGCATCGGACTTTCGCTCGCGTAGTGAAGCAGATACTTGTTTTCAGGGTCTGTGGGATGATCAATTCGAAAAGCCTTGACGCCGCTCGCTCCCGAATTACCCCAAGAATAAACTCCCCATCCTGATGGGCTGTAGGTCTGTCCGACAGCACCGTAGTTTACGCCGGACGTGCTGTTCGCAACTCCGAACATAGCGAATCCAGTTGGGTTACTGTTTCGAGCATCAAGTCCAGCCAGCCCTGTATTTGTGATAGCCCAAATGGCAGTATCCGAGAGCGCGTTCACGAGCATTCCGCGACCTGATCCGATGTTCTCGACGCGCATTGCGTCCGGCCCCACACCTGAGATAAAAGCTCCAAAGCCCTGTGCGCTACGACTATGGAATTTCCCCCCATAGGTTGCTCCGGAAGCTGCCGAAGCATAGCCGTTAACTCCAGCGCCATTAGTGCTTCCACTTTCGCCGTAGATACCGGAACTGTCGCCGCTACTTGCAAATGCTACGCCAATCAGGCCACTACCCGAGGCACTGGCATTTTGAAACCAACCCCCGTACGTAACTCCGCTTGTAGACGTTGCCTGGCCAGAGACTCCGCATCCCTGTGAGCTATTACTGACGCCATGGACACCGTAGGTCGTAGTGGAACCGTGATTTTCTGCCAGACCGAACACTGCGGTTCCAACTGGGCTATCGCTTCGCCCCATTACACCATATGCAACGCCGGAGTTTGCGTTATTGAATCCATAAACGCCGCGTCCAATCGCGTTTCCTGTCGTACCAAAGACGCCAGCAGTTCCGGATGCCGCCACACCATAAACACCATGAGCATCTGGGTAGTCGCTTTGTCCGTACACCGCGAAATTGCCTCCATTCCCTTGAATACAAGCAATGCCCGGTGAACCTGACGCGAGCTGGGCGCGAATGACTGGACCGGAATTACCTGTCAATACGAGCGGATTCGGGATTGACTGCAGGAACGCCGTTGAGTCGATCCCATCAAGCAAATCGACGTTTAGGTTCGTCACCTTTGTGAGGCTGGTGACCGTGAACGGCGTGCCCACAGCGGTGAATGCCGGAGCGGTCGAGAACGTCTTGGTCGCGTTGAACGTCTGCAATGAGTTGAGCAACGCTACGTTGCTCGAGAGTCGCAGATCGCCGAGTGTTCCGCTGGCGAGGTTGGAAGCGTTGAGGCCGGTGAGTCCCGCGCCAGATCCCGTGAATAAGTTGGTGGCATTCGCAAATGAGTTCGCTCCTGTCCATGTCTGCACGCCTGATAACCGCCCGAGCGACATGCTATCCATTCCGTCCAGCAAGTCTGCATTAACCCCTGTCAATCCACTTCCCGAACCGGAGAATGCGCCAACAAAAGAATTTGCTAAGTTGCTGAAGGTCATGACTCCCGTGAAAGTCTGGTTTGTGTTGATCCTCGCAACTGACGATTCCAAGCGAGCGATAGGAAGCAAGCCTGTGGTCAGGTTCGCGGCGTTTTGGTAAAATGTAGCGGGTTGTCCGTTGAGTTGATTTGAGTTTGTAGCGGTGGCTGCCGTCGTCGCCGTTCCCGCATTGAGAGAGAACGCCGCATGAGGTGTTGTCATAAGTGTTTGACGCGACCCCAATACTACGAAGCCTGTGGCATTTGCGCAGTCGAGCCCTCCATCTGCGCGAACTTCCATTTCGAGGAATCGCTGCTGTCCAGTAAACACCGTTCCGAAATCTAGACTGACAGTAAACCGACCATCAGCAACGACTACGTTGTCGCTGCACAGCATTGCCCCAATTTGTGTCCCTCCTATTGCTGAGTCAAACAACCGGAAGCGGAAGTCGTACGGCCCTGCTGCCAAGGATCCGCCGGATCGCAACTCGCCTTGATATGTGAACACACTCGTCAATGGCTGTGAACGTACCTTGTTTGTCAACACGAGACAAAGCATCGCGGCAACACAATAAGCTACTTTCATAACTCCTCCGCATGACTCTGATATCTGGATCATTAACACGCTTACTCTCAGCCTTCTAGCACTCGCACTTGAATCGGATCAGCCAGTAGGGGCGGAATTGCTGACCAAACTCAGGCTCACCAAGATTTCAGATGTCGACAGCAACCACTAGGTCCGAGAACAAACACCTTTCATAGAGGAGCGATTGTCCGTATAGCAACTTTCCCATTCCAATGAGAGCGGACTCTGCCCTTGTGTAATGCGATTAAGTCAATTAACTCCGTGGCGTCGAAGACCGATATTCCTCCGTTCATGATGTAAGCCGGAGGAGGTCCATGAAGCACAACACTTCAGATACACCAACGATTAAGGCAATTCGAACGGGTTATCGCTTCCCTGTACTCGGTACACTATTTGCGGTATTGGTTGTCGCCTGCGTGGCCGCCGCTGTACTGCTTACTGGTGGAAGACCCAAATCGCCACCTTTGCGCATTGCCATCAACCCTTGGCCCGGATATGAATTCGCCACACTGGCTCGAGAACTTGGGTACTTCGAACAGGAGGGCGTCGCTGTCAAACTGATCGAGCTCAGTTCACTCGACGACTCGCGTCGAGCACTGGAACGAGGGCAAGTCGACGGCATGTTCTCAACACTTGTCGAAGTAATCTCGTACGGTCAAAACGGCCGTCGCGCCGAGATCGCGTTGATTGCAGATGCCTCGGACGGAGCCGATGTAATTCTGGCTCGTAGTGAATTCACCTCCATTGCCGACTTGCGAGGCAAGCGTATCGCAGTCGAAGCGGCTTCACTGAACGAAGTCGTGCTAATGCGGGCCTTGTCTCAGGCTGGCCTCACCTGGAACGATGTTCAGGTCGTCTATATGCCAGCGCTTGAGATGCCTCGTGCATTCACCGAGGCCCAAATCGACGCTGCAGTCTGCTATCCCCCGATGTCAGTTCGTATTGCCGAACAAGGTGCTCGCGAAGTGTTCAGTACTCGCGACATTCCAGGCATCATCCTTGACGCACTGGCATTCGACGATCAGGCTTTTCGCACCCGCTCCAGGGATATCGCGGCATTCCGTAAGGCATTCTTCCGAGCGATGGAGTACTCGCTTGCCAATCCCGACACCACATATCCAATAATGGCCGCCCGCCAAGGCATTACCGCTGAACAATTCAGAGAGGTCTTAACAAGCGGCATCACGCTCATTAATGAAGCCAAGCAAAAAGAGTACTTCGGCTCAGGAGGCAAGCTTCAAGCATCGATTAACCAGATTAACAAGGATCTTCGGGCAATTGCAGGTGCCAAAAAAGCCGCTGTTACGAATGTCACCGGGCAGGATTGAGAAACGCAATGTCTTGGAAGAGCATCAAAATCACACGGTCGATTCAATTTCAGCTGCTCCTACCTGTGGTGGCACTTTCCATAATCTGCTGTGTTGCGTCATTCATTGTTCCAGCCCAAATCTGTCACAGTGCGGGAATGGAGAGGCTACAAGAACGAGCCGAGTCGGTCGCAATGGCTGTCTCATACGCATCCGATTCCATCCGGACCCGCGAAGGACTCCAGCGCTTTGTAAACTCGTTAGGAGCCGACCACGACCTCACAGAAATTGTCGCGGTTGGAGGGCAACCACTTCAAGTAATTGCGTCCACCCGAAACATCTGGATCAACAGTCCCTTGAGCGCACTCCCCGCAAAGGAAATCGCAGACGATCTCAAACAAGCAGTTCAAACTCAGACTATCCACTTCCGTTTCCATGAATCCACGAGCGAAGTGGACTGTACGGTTCCGACAGGCACAGGAGCCGCATCCACTCTGCTTTCGGGTGGCGCGGTGATGATCCACATCGACGCCACTTCGGTCCTTGCAAATGCTCGTTTTTGGTCGCTCCTTCTTGGGGTAGTGTTAAGTGGAATCTCGATTGGTGTGATCGCTGGGGGAACATGGGTCGTCCATCGTTTGCTACTCAGCCCACTGCAAGCCATCACTGGCGCCATCTTGAGTGATTCCGACACACCCCCCATGCGTGATAACGAATTGGGATTGGTAGCCGGTGCATTCAACGCAAATCGAGCAGTAGCCAAAGAGACAAACCGCAAGCTCGCTGCCGCACTTCGCGAGGTCTCGGTATTCCGCGACACACTGGATCGGCACTCTATCATCTCCATCACCGACCGAGGTGGTCGCATCTTAGAAGTCAGCGACCAGTTCTGCCATATCAGTCGCTATACCCGTGAAGAACTTGTGGGGCAACACCACAACATCATCAACTCGGGCGTCCATAGTAAGGAGTTCTGGGTTGATGTGTGGCGAACGATTGCCGCGGGCAAGCCGTGGCGAGGCGAAGTTTGCAACCGCGCCAAGGACGGTTCGCTCTATTGGGTTGACAGCATCATCGCTCCATTGGTTGGAGAACATGGCAACATCGAACGTTACCTCTCTGTACGCACAGACATCACCGCCCGCAAGCGAATGGAACTTGAGCTGCTCGAATCCAACAAGCTTGCGATGGCATCCAACCGCGCCAAGAGCGAGTTTCTCGCGAACATGAGCCATGAGATTCGCACCCCTATGACCGCCATTCTTGGTTATGCTGACCTATTAGGCGACCCGGACCTTTCGGCGGGAGAACGAGCGCAACACGTCAGTACTATCCGCCACAACGGGGAACACTTACTCACTATCATAAATGACATTCTTGACATCTCAAAAATCGAAGCTGGCAAGATGAGCGCCGAGTGCATCCCAGTGGATCCGCGTCGGGTCCTCCTTGAAGCGGAGTCGCTGATGCGGATCAAGTCCACGAGCAAAGGCATTACGCTGGATATCGTACAGGAAACACCACTTCCTGCGACGATCCAGTCCGACCCGGTCAGACTGCGCCAGATCCTCGTGAATCTTGTCGGAAACGCCATTAAGTTCACCGAGCTTGGCGGTGTAACTATTCGCGCGAGCTTGGACAATACCAAGCCCTCTGGACCATGCCTCCGTTTCGCAATTGAAGACACCGGTATTGGAATGACCCAAGAACAGATCGGACAGCTCTTCGGAGCCTTCCATCAGGCCGATAGTTCGACCACACGCAAGTATGGAGGCTCAGGGCTTGGCCTGCGCATCTCTAAGTCCCTGGCAGAGATCCTGGGTGGAACCGTCATCGTAACAAGCACGCCAGGAAAGGGAAGCACATTTGCTGTCACGATCGCAACTGGGAACTTGGAGGGCGTACCACTGCTCGAACCCGGCGTACTTCAGATCTCGGAATCCGTTGCCAAGCCCACCTCACCAGATGCCTCAGCCCTTCTCGCAGGCATGCGCGTCTTTCTTGCTGAGGACGGACCGGATAATCAGCGACTCATCGCTTTTCACCTCAAGAAAGCTGGCGCAATCGTTACCGTCTTTGAAAACGGCAAGCTCGCATTAGATGCACTCATTAGCTCCACAACCCAGACACCCATGTTTCCCTCTCCATGTGACCTGCTGCTCACCGATATGCAAATGCCAGTGATGGACGGGTACACTCTCGCCTCCACCCTTCGTGCAAGGGGATTTGGTCTGCCCATTGTCGCGCTCACGGCGCATGCGATGGATGGCGATGCGAAGAAGTGCCTCAAGGCAGGGTGCGACGCATACGCAAGCAAGCCCATAGACAAGGTCGCGCTCATTGACATCTGCAAGAAAACAACCCACACAATCGCAACTCGCTCGGCTGCGGCCTAATGCCACTTTTTCTATCGCTTTTTCAAAGTGATGGAACGAATGTTCCCCGCAGCCTCCGCAGGTTTTGTTACCACCGACACGATCAACGTGTGTTCACCCGCATCGAGCTTTACACTTCCGAGTGTAAGTGTGCGATATTGGTGCCAGCCGCCGGTCGCGGGCACGCTGAAAGCAAAATCTCCACCAGGGGTCTGGAGTTTCATCGCGGCCCCCGCGGATGCATCTGCGCAGCCGATTTCGATATCTACCTGGTATTGTCCTTCTTGATCTGCGGCGATACCAATGGGGAATTTGGCGATTGCGCTTGCATCAAGCCAGTAGCCCAAGTTGTACTTCACATCTTCCACCGCACCGACCTGCTCGACTCGGAGTGATGGCCCTTCGAGAATTGCATCATGAGGAAGTAGCGCGAGCACGCCGTCTTTTCCGGACGTCACCAGGACTGGCATGGGGAGCACCGGTCCTTCAAGTTCCAACTTCACGACCGTACACGAAGTATCGACAGGACTCAGTGGCAATTGCAATTCCAATCGCTGCCAATCGCGGTCTCTCTTATTTATTGATATTTCACCATCACGGCCGAGCACGTGAGCACTCTTGACGACGCCCCGCATTGGTACAGCGAGTCGCCCATCAATTGGCCAATCGAACACCATGAGGTACAACACTCCCGGCTTTTGGGTCGCTCGACCCCAAGGCAGTCGAGCGAAGGGACTGGCGGTGGTGCCGTAGATTGCTTCGGAGTTCACCTTCATCCACGCACCAGTTGCGCGAAGTGTTGCTTGTGCTGCATCGGGCACTTTTCCATGTGAGTCGGGGCCGATGTTGAGCAGAAGATTGCCGCCTTTTGAGACAACATCGCAGAGCAGTCGCACGATAGTGGTTGTATCTTTCCAATGCGTGTCGTGAGAGCTGTATCCATAGGACTCATTGAGCGTGTGATTGACTTCCCAGTCCATACCCGGAAGTCCGGTTGGCGGGACATGTTTTTCTGGCGTGCCGTAGTCTCCGTTCTTGTTTTCAAGCCCCTCAAAGAGCCGGTTATTGACGACTATTCCCGGTTGTTTCAGACGCAGGTCCGCCAGCAAATCTGATGCGCCCCATGCCTGGCCTTGACGTTGCTTATCTGAATAATCGAACCAGATGGTGCAGAGCGGGCCGTAGTTTGACAGCAGTTCATTGACATGGCCGCGGACGTAGTTGATATATGCCGCGTGGTTTCGTATACGCTCGACTTTGGGATAAGCCGGAATCGCCATTTCATAGGCATCGGGATGTTGCCAATCGAGAAGTGAGTAGTAGAACCCGGCAGGCACGCCGCGTGAACGCATGGATTCAGCGAATTCGCGAGCCACATCTCGACCGGGCGGCGAGATATTTGTGCATTGGGTGATTGAGTTCGCAAGCGAATATTCGGCTTTGGAATTGAAGAGTGTGAAGCCGTCGTGGTGCTTTGAAGTCATTACGGCGTATCGCATTCCCGCAGCTTTCGCCAGGTCGGCCCATGTATCGGTCACGCCTGGGTCGGGTGTGAAGAGAGGCTTCATTGCGCGTGCATATTCATCGCAGGGAACGGCGGCCCAGTGCTGGATCCACTCTGCGTAATGCTGTTCGTAAACTTTGCTATTCCAAACTCCACCCGCTCCGGAATACAGGCCCCAGTGAATGAACATTCCAAAGCGTGCATCTCGCCACCACGCCATGCGCTGATCGCGGTCAGCGGTCCAGCGAGCTAATTCGGTTGCTTCCTCTGCTGGGTGCTCGGTCGGCTCGAAGGCAGTGACTGGTGCATTGATCGCGCAGAGTGCGGCGAGACACACACAGATGGATGGCGTGGTCATTTTCATGCGGCATGGTAGCGGAATGAGTGCGGCGGGGACATTAGAACACGACTCACCAACCAGCCGCTAAGACAACTTGAAGCGTGGAATCAACCCGGGCGTTATTCAGAACGATACCGAAGCTATATAAGGCCAAATCGCGCACGGACGCGGTGTTCAAAGACTGCGAAGACCCAGCGGTCGAAGGCCATTCCGACGAGGACCATGACGATCATCATGGCGACCACCTGGGCGACATCGGAGAAATCTCTCCCCATGTTGAGCAAAACACCCAGCCCACGGTTTTGGGCGACCAGGATCAGTTCAGCGCCGAGCAGAGAGCGCCAGGAAAATGAGAAGCCCTGGCGGAGTGTGCCGGCGAGTGTGGGGAGCGATGCGGGGATGAGGACGGAGGTGTAAAGGCGTATGCCGCGGGCGCCGAGCATTCTGCCCGCTGCGCGATAGATGGGAGGGAGTGCGCGAAGGCCATCGCGCATGCCGATCGCCATAGCGAATGCGGAACCCATTATCATAACGAAGAGGATGCCCTGCTCATTGATGCCGAAGATGAGGATCGCGAGCGGAACCCAGCACACGCTGGGGAGAGTTTGCAGCCCCAGGAACAGCGGCC
>SXOY01000060.1 GCA_005776545.1 Planctomycetia bacterium
AAGTGGAGCGGAAGGGATTCGAACCCTCGACTTCTACCTTGCAAAGGTAGCACTCTACCAATTGAGTTACCGCCCCGATTGGGTCCGGAGTATAGGTTCGATCAAGCGCGAAATCCGGTGGCTGATTCAGATAGCGGACTTGTCAAATCCGTGCCGCCAACACTTGGAAAATACAGGAACAGGCTGCATTTGGTCGAACGTACACTTTGGGAAGTATGGTGAACAGTATTGCTTCTCATTCTCGCTGGGTGGGCCGGGTTATGGGCCACTTTTCGCTCTGTCTGATGGTGCTGATTTTTGCAATGATTGCACAGGCTCAGCCCGCGGCATCCGCACCGCCCGCTGCCAATGCTGCTATCAAATCCGTTCCCGCCTCACGCCTCGCCAAAAACATCATCGTCATCACGATTCACGACCCCATTGATCGCGTCACCGCTACATCCGTCGCTCGCCGATTCGCCGATGCACAGGCCAGCGGCGCAGACCTCATCGTCATTGAAATCAACACTCCCGGCGGCGAGGTTGGCGCGGTGCTCGACATCTGCTCAACCATCAAACAATCCCCCATTCGCACCGTCGCATGGATTAATACGCAGGCGTATTCCGGTGGCGCACTGGTCGCACTGGCGTGCAATGAAATCATCGTCAGCGACCCGGTATCAATGGGCGATGCCAAGCCCATTGAATTTGGTTCGATGGGCATGAAGTCAATCGACAAAGACCTGCTGCTGAAGATCATGCCGCCGCTCATTGGCTCTGTCGTTGATTCGGCCCAGCGACGCAATCGGGCGGCGGGCCAATATGTGTACGACGAATTGCTGGTGCAGGGAATCATCGTTTCTGATGCGGAATTGTGGGAAGTTGAAAACACAACTACTGGGCAGCGGATGTGCATCACGGCCGCAGAATTCAAGATGCTCTTTCCAAATCTACCGATGGATGGAACTCCCATGCTCGCAGGAGCAAGCTCGGTTTCGCGGCAGATTCCTCCGCCGCGAGCTGCACCCTTGAACCTCCCACCGCCCGATGGCGTGGCGGCCCCGACCGCACCCGTTGCCCCAGCTCCGGGCGACATTTCGTTTGTCGGTGCCTCTCCCGCTGCACAAAAAACCGCCGCGACAGTTGGCGATGCGGGCGAAGGATTGTTGAGTGTTCCCAGCCTGCGGCCAAAGTTATCACCGGCAGATACAGGCAAATGGAAGTTCATCGGCAAAGTGTCGGGCGGCACCGGACCACTGGTTTTCAACGCGCAGGAGATGGCGTACTTCGGATTTGCACAGAACATCGACTCATCGAATGTGCTCGAGCCGATCCGCAACGATGCTGATCTCAAAGCCTATTACTCTGCCAACACCATCACGCGACTCGACCAGTCATGGGTTGAAGATGCGATTGGATTCCTCAGCAATCCGGTCGTCCGCGGCGTGCTCATTGTGATCTTCCTGGTCGGAATGTTCATCGAAGGATCACACCCCGGTTTGTTTATCCCTGGAATTATCGGTGGTCTCGCCCTTGTGTTGCTCATCGCACCGCCACTGCTCACTGGCTTTGCTACCTGGTGGGCGGCGGCGGCAATTCTCGCCGGTCTAGTGTGTATCGCCGCCGAGTTGTTTGTCTTCCCCGGAACAATGATCGCTGGGCTGCTCGGCTTTGTCCTGCTCTTTGGTGGGCTGGTTGGCACATTTGTCCCAACCGGCAACAAGATTCCCAGTAATTCAATGGGACACGACATCTCTCTGGGCCTGGCCACCGTGGTGCTTTCGATGGGCACTGCCTTACTTGCCATGTTCTTCCTGGGGAAGTACTTTGGAAGCATGCCTCTGCTCAGACGCATGGTCCTGCCCAACCCCGATCAACTTGAAGATGAAGGAATGGACCTCCAGATTCCGGCAGTGAAACTAGGGAGTGAATCCGAAATCTGCGTTGGCGCAATCGGAATTGCCGTGTCTCCACTTCGACCCACCGGGACTATTGAGATCGGGAATCAAGTACTCGATGCAAGCGTTGAGCTTGGCTTTGTCTCTGCCGGGTCTACGGTTCGAATCACACGAGTTCAGCCGGGCAAGGTGATTGTGGAGGTCGTAAAAGATGGCCCGCCGCCGCCACCGATAGCGGATATGCCCATACCCTCGGAAAAGGATTTGTAGACTTATGGGTGAAATGCTGATCTGGGGACTTGCGTTACTTGCACTTGCCGCGCTCTTGATAGCGTCGGAAGTATTCATTCCGTCAGCGGGGATCATCTCCGCTTTGGCGGCAATCTCCGCAATCAGCGGCGTGGCCTGCCTCTTCAAACACTCAACGCCGTGGGGGTTCACCGGAATCGGGCTTGTGGTCTTGTTTGGCCCCTTGCTCTTCTTTGGCGTCGTGAACATCTGGCGAAACTCTGCCCTGGGCAAACGCGCGATCGGTGCGCCCACAGATGAAGAGGTGATGGCAAAATCGCAGGAAGCTGAATCTGAGCGGCAACGGCTCGCGGCACTGGTCGGGGCAGAGGGAGTCACCTTGACCGACCTTCGCCCGGTGGGACTTGCCGAATTCAATGGTGGACGACTTGAGGTGTTTGCTGAGACTCGGCTCATTGAAAAGGGAACGCGAGTGAAGATCACTATTGCAGAAGCGAATCAGATCAAGGTTCGGCCGATTGTCTAATCGATTTTCTTAGTCAGCCAATAGCAAACCTGCTTCTCCTTCCATGCGATGCCTTGTCGGGCGATGTACACTGTGATTGACAGGAGCGCCTTTTGGATGGTCTTCTCTGGATCCTGACTTCGACCATCCTCGCCGCAGTACTGCTTTTCTATCGAGATATTTGCTTTGGGACAAGAGTCCACGCCAAAGTTCCAAGTGGAATCTGCCCAACATGCCGCTATTCCCTGACGGGACTGTCAGAATCTGGAATCTGTCCGGAATGTGGATGCACGTACTCCGATCAACAAAGTCACAAGGCGACTTGGAAATGGAGTTTCTCCCGATTGCAGGTTTTAATGCTCATTGTCGCGGTCCTTTTGTCCTTACTTGGGCAGATTCCAGAGTTGATCGTGACTGCCTTGGCGTACCTAGGCCCTGGCCGAGAGATGGCGATAAGCAATTGGGAAGATGTCATTTTAATAGAAGCTCAGGGTCGTGACCATCCATCACACTGGGTAATGGTGCTCTGGTGCCTCGTTTTCTGGCTTCCATTGGCAAGGGTGGCGACACGCCGCCAGATTCTCGCCATTCTGCTTCTCCCATTGGTGGGAACATATTGCTTCATGATCGCATTTGCAATGTCTAAACAGGTCTGGAATCAGGGCATCTATGTTGGATTTCGAGAAGCTACGTCGGTTTGGCGCTGGACCGCGTTTGGGCTTGCATGGCTGGGGCTTTTTGCCATCAACGGAGTGCGCTGGATTCGAGCACTGTCTGCGGTTGTTTGGAGATGACACTTATTCGAACCGCGCCACACCCCGCCTGTAGTCGCTATACTGGAGCGTTGATTTCACCTCCGTTCTAAGCGAGAAAAACTATGCCTCCAGCAGTATGGTGGACACTTGGGATCGTCGGCGGCCTCATCCTCTTCGTGGTTTTCTTTGCGCTCTTTGGATTCGTGAACCTCTGGGTTCGTGCTCTGGCCTCAAATGCCCATGTTGGACTGTTTGAGATCTTCTTCATGCGGCTGCGAAATGTCGATCCGCGGATCATCGTCTTCAGCCGCATTCGTGCTGTGAAGGCCGGTCTGGACATCAGCACCAATCAACTGGAAAACCACTATCTTGCCGGTGGCCGCGTTTCCAACGTGGTCAGCGCGTTGATCGCGTCAAAGGCTGCCCGCATCGATCTCCCCTGGAACGTTGCCACCGCCATCGACCTGGCAGGTCGCGACATTCTCGATGCGGTCCAGACTTCGGTAAACCCCAAAGTCATCGACTGCCCAAACCCCAGCGGCCCACGCCCCACGATCGATGCCGTCGCACAAGATGGCATCCAGTTGCGTGCCAAAGCTCGCGTGACCGTAAAGACCAAGATCAGCGGCCTGGTTGGTGGTGCAACTGAAGAGACCATCATCGCCCGCGTTGGCGAAGGTATCGTGACAACCATCGGCTCGGCAAAGACATATAAAGAAGTCCTTGCAAGCCCCGACAATATTTCTAAGACGGTGCTCGCGAAGGGCCTCGACTCCGGCACCGCCTTCGAAATTCTCTCAATCGATATCGCTGATGTCGATGTCGGTGACAACATTGGCGCCAAGCTTCAGGCCGATCAGGCCGAAGCAGACAAGAAGCGGGCACAAGCCGCGGCAGAAGCTCGCCGCGCACTTGCAGTTGCTCAAGAGCAGGAATTCAAAGCAGAAGAACAAAAGAACCGCGCGTTGCTGGTGCTCGCAGAAGCAGAGGTTCCCAAAGCAACCGCCGAAGCACTTCGCAGCGGCCACATCGGTGTCATGGACCTGTACAAAATGAAGAACGTACAGGCCGATACCAATATGCGCTCGTCCATCGCAGGCGATCCTGGCGCATCTCGCTAAGCAAATTGAACCTGAACGAAGTCCTTTGGCGTGACTTTCTTGCAGGTTTTTGCTAACCGGTGAACTAGGTACCATTTTGCCGAGTCCAACACAATGGTATAGCAAATGTCACGCGACATCAACGGTTGCACGCCATGATGGGGTGACAGTGGTCTGGTACCTGCATTTCGCATCTAGTACCCCTGCCGGATCAGGAATCAGGCGTGCGATGGGACTCGCGTCGATATTTCCCACTACGACCAGCCAGAAATCGGCTCGCCGTGCTTCGGCTTCCGACCACTCTCGGTCGGTGAAAAGAATGCCGCCCCGCATCTGTTTGAGACCTTTTACTTCAATTGCAATGTCTTCTCGCGCTCTGACACCAAAGTCGTAACCTCGCGCGAGTGTGCGGTGATCCATAATGAGGGATGGTGCTACATTGGCGATCGAGAGCGAGTGAGCTAGAAAAAATTCTTCTGCGAGCCTGCCCGTCAAGAGTCGTTCAGCAACGTTGTGCATGCGTTCGCCGGGCTTGCTGAGTGGCAAAACGACCTCTTCTAAAGCCCCGGGATCACGTGCAAAAATCCTGACTATCAACTCAAAGAGTGCGGAGTCGCTGACGTCACATAGCTCACCCATAACTCGCTGCCGATTAGGTCGCATGGGTCGGTCTCGCCATCCCTGTCGCGCATTTCTATGAACCGGATCAAATTCGTCCCTCAGGTTCTTGATCGAGGCAGGTGCAACATTTAGCAACTTTCCCGCGTCAGCAAAAGCGGCATTCCAACTCTTGGCTCCTCTCAACTCCAGATAGGTCTTGTCAAGCCGACTCATGGCGTAACCAATAATGAGTGCAGAAGTTTCCAACAGTGCCTTGCGCTGTGGCGATTTGCCGCCACGCTGGATATTCTCTTTGTTCATGTAGGTCTTACCATCATTATCACGGAGGCGACGGAATGGACAGCGAACAACTAGAAACCCAAGAAGTATCTATCGAGCGGGCTTTGGATCTCCTGGATCGACTGTTGGCCACTGCGGACGGTGGCCGCAGCATTTCAATTGGACAATACGATGCGTCCGCAGTCCTCGCATTGCTCACCGACAAGAGTTATCGAATAAAGGTACTGTCGCGCCTAGACGATTTTTCAAACACTGACACCGGCGACTGACAATTGTCGCTACAAGATCGTAAATTTTTTGGTCGAGTCGCCCCTAATTTTTTCACCAAGCTATTCGCTTCTGGCAGGCTGGTGCTTCAGTGCGTTCCAATTGTCTGCTCAAGCAACGCCGTCATCATTCGTCCCCGGAAAAGCTCATCGGTCCACAGCGAACGAACTGGCTCTTCCACCACCGGCCGTGCTGCGGCAGCTTTCAATGGCATATTCGCCGTACTTGGTGATTTGGTAGTCCGATCATCTCGAAGATTCCGCAGCTCGGTAGAAACTCCCAGCGACACGGCGTTATAGCTTATGGATGTCACTGGTGAATACGTGACATCGGTAGGGCTTGGCGGCCGCAGATCCAGCCGAAAAACCGTTCCATCTGGAATCTCGGAAACTCGGCCCCGCGAAGTGTTCGTGTATCTGGAGAAACTAAAGACTGCTGCCACGCCACCGGAAAAACGAACAAATCCATCTTGTCGATTCGCCAGTTCCGGCGAAGTGTTCCAGTTGCTTCCGCGTTTCAAAACATCGCTCAACCGGTAGACGCGTTCGAATCGAGTCGGCAGGCGAAGGTCTACGGCGGTGACAAAATTGCTCGTTGATAACTCGTTCAGATCGGCCCGCCCAGCATCCACCGGTTGCAGAATCGTGTGCCGCACTTCCCAGGGATGTGTCGGCTCAGCGCTGGCACAAGCCAGCGGAATCGTACATGAAAGCAGGATTGCGATTCGATACTGCATTGGAGTGTTATCGGCGTTCAACGTGCGAATTTCAAGCCCAATCCAGCCCAATCAGGCATAAACAGGCTCAATCACGGGAATAGTACGTTGACCGTGATGGTGAGTTCGGCTCGAGGACTTGCCGCGGCGAGTTTCGCAAGGGTTTCCCCACGCGCTGTCCATTTGAATATCGAGTTCAGTAATGGCTGATCAACATCGTCGTAGCCTGTTGACTTTCCAGGTGTGAATGATGCCCGGACAACCTTGCCCGACTTGTTAAACGTAATCAGCACTTGCGGGCTGCGCGGCCGTGCTGTCAAGCGCGTCGTGACCGCCCATTCCGGCTGAACCGTGCGAATCTTTAGTCCCTTCGCAGCGGCAACTCTGCCGTTGAGCACGATATCGACTGGCTCAGTGAGCGATGTCCCTTCGGCCTCACCCTCATCAACGATCCCGGGAACTTTGTCATCGCCTTTGGGGGTCGATGTCGCGGCAACTGGTTTCGGTGACGATTTCGCACCAGGCTCCGCAGTTGGATTGGTTGCAGTTACCAGCTCGCGTTGCTGAGCACCGGTCTTAGATTCTTTAGATTCCTCGATTCGTTCTTTGCGCTCGCGGGATTGCTGATCTTGCCCGCCTTCAGGACCAGAGTTTCCTGCCTTGATCGGCTTGTGAAATTCAGAGGATTCAAGATCGACTGAAACCGGCGGCCCTGCCAATGTTCGTTGCTGCTGCTGGAATTCCTGCCGCTGGCGATGCTCGCGCTCAGTTGCTGCACTTCCATTGCCCTGATCGTGCTGCCCAGCACCTTCGCGAGCAGCCTGCTCCTTGGCCTGAGTTTCTTGCTGTTCAGCACTCTGATTCTCGTTCGGCGATTGCGATTCAGGCTGAACAGGCTCAACAGGTCCAAGTTCGCCCGGCATGCCCGCATTGGTAGTAAGCGCAGAC
>SXOY01000061.1 GCA_005776545.1 Planctomycetia bacterium
CTGGCTGCAATCCCAAGTAGTGCTGTATTTCACCGGTCCAAAATAAAGCGGGGTGGCATCGCCAATCAACAACACCGATGTCGGGACAGTGTTGGTGAGATTAAGGTACGCGGCGGGGTTCTGGATTTCATTGACCCACTTCGCGCGATCAGTATCTCGCATTTCACGAAGCCCATCCCGAAACAAGTCGCCCGTGAAGTACTCAGGCCCTGCGAAGAGAAATAGATTTGGATTTCCGCCCGCTTCTGGTGAAGGTGGGCGCTGACGAAGATAAGTCGATGCGCACCAGATACTCTGACCGAACACTAGAATCGCAAATACCCAGGTAATGGTGCGTTTAGCCGGCAGAGTCGCGGCGGCAAGGCCGCAGGCGATCGAAAGCGGAATCAGCAGCGGGATCAAGAAACGCGACTGAAGGTGTGTGGCAAGTAACCACGCGGCAATCTGGCTGAGAATACCCAAAGCGAGTAGTATCCCAAGTTTCTGTGTGGGTTTTCGTAGCAGAAGCCCACCCAGCGGTAATACTCCCAATACCGCGAGAGCAAACTGAGGGTGGAGTACTCCACGGTCCCCCGAGAAAAGCAGTTTGACACGGTCAAAGAACGACCCGGAGAAGCTATGAGCGAAGGTGTAACGACTGAATTGCTCGCTCGTCCAATGTGATGCATCAAAAAATGAATCCATCTGCGGAAAGACCGGGTTTCCCGCTGCGATGGCGTTGCGAGTCAGCCACGGTGAAAGCGTCACTGCCCCAACGGTCGCTGCTATCGCGATGAGTTTCCAATACGATCGGAATGGAACATCGCGAAGCAAAACCAATCCAACGGGCGCAACACAAAATAGAAGAGCCGTTGGTTTGCACCCGCATGCCGCACCGATTACGAATGCCGCCAGCATGCAGCGGGTAGTTGCTCGTATCGTTCCATCCGCTGCAATCAAAAGTCCGCCTGCCATCAACGCCAGGACTGCACACTCGTTGTATGAAAGCGAACCGGTGACAATAACCCACGGGATTGACAGCACGGCCGCGAAAGTAAGTCCTGAGAACTGCGAGTGCCCGGCAAGGGTTGTTACACAACGAGCGGTCAGCCATGCCGCTATGACTGCGCACCAGGCATGAAAGTGTTGACACACAAAAAGCGGTATTCCGTGAAACGCGAGCATGCCATGCTGTGTTTGGTTTGAGGCTGCTGTATTCAAAGCCTCCGCCGCTGCTCCAAATTGCATGTACACTGCCTCAACATAGCTGGGAAGGTACGAGTACACATTGTGATCGACCGGGCTGAGCCGACCAGCGACAATCCACTCCTGCGGTAGTTGGAGGTGATAGCTCAGCGAATCGAATCCGCCAATCTCTGATCCCCACAACCAGCCCGGTGGCTGCGATGCGGCAAGGAAAAGGACGACCAACGAGGGCAACGCCAAAAAATACAGAGGCGAAAACGTGTTGAACTGGCTCCGAACTAATCCGGCGCGATATGCGGACAGGGCTCGCCGACCCAGAACCACAATCGCAATTCCATCGCCAATGCACCAGGCCATCAACGTCACGCTTCGAACAGCGGGAGAAAACCCTCCCAGCCATGCGAGCAGATGCGTCAAGGTGAATCCAATTGCAAGGCCAATCGCGACTTGAATCGGGAATCGAGAATTGCAATCCCCCATCTTGCGAGTGAACAGACCTGCGATCAGTACCATCGGAGCTAGCCAAAGAAAAGTTGCGACGGCGCCCATGAGTGTGCGAAATGCAACGATGCCAGCCGCGGAGCCTCCTTCTAATCCAGCCAGAAGTTCGCCGCTGGTCCCCAGGAATTCGAACATCACCAGCGCAATTGCGACGGCAATGCCAAAATACAACGCGTTTCGGGATGGGGCCATGTGTTCAGCAGTGCTCACAGGTGCTTAGGATACAACCATGTCCGCACGGAAGCACACTGAAACCGCCAACACTGAACCGGATTTCGCAATCATCGAGCCGGTATGCGCAGTCTTCCGACGCAAACTCAAATCTGAAGGCCTCAAATACACGCCCGAACGGGCTCAGGTGCTCGACGTCATCATCCGCCAGACTGGCCTCTTTGAAGCTGATCAGATCATCACCGAAGTGAAAAAGACCGGCATTCGCGTCTCCAAAGCCACCGTCTATCGCACCATTAAATTGCTGGTCGAAGCTGGCATCATCCAGCGCGTCATGCTCGATGCCGATGCCTCACTTTACCATTGTGTCTTTGGCCGCGCACCCAGCGACTTGCTCATTCGCCTCGACACTCGCGAGGCCATCCCCCTCGATCTTCCTCAACTCACGCAAATCCGCGATGAAATCTGCAAGTCTCGCGGCCTGGTTCCCCAGGGTCACCGCCTGCACATCTTTGCATCTGCAAAATAATCACCTGCATCCATCGTTTGCACGCTCTTTCACCAGTCTTACAAACAACTCGCCGCGACGCTCGTAATTTGCGAACTGATCCCATGATGCACAACCAGTCGAGAGCAGCAGCAGATCACCTTCCTGCATGTTGATCATCGCGGCCTCTACCGCGCGCTCCAGCGTTTCACATTGATACACATTTTCGCGTGTCCCCGCGGCCAGCGCAATGCTTGGCCCCGTACTGCCGATTGTGTAAAGTCCACCCAGAGACCGCGCCAACTCCGAAATATCCGCAAGACCCGAACCTTTGTTGTACCCACCAGCGATCAAGTGAATGCGATGCAATCCTTCAGTTTCGAACGCTCGCACGGCCATGAGCGCCGACTCCGGCGTGGTGCTCTTGGAATCATTGTAAAACCGCCGCCCTTTCACTTCCGCGACAAACTGCAAACGGTGGGGGAGTCCGCCGAACTTTCGTACTGTATCAATGGCTTCATCGGGCACTAGCGAAGGATCCAGCAGTCTCGCCGCGTGCACTGCCATCGCCGCATTTCGCTGATTGTGTTCGCCGGGAATTGCAAGTCCTGCGATGCGATTCAAACTGCTGATAATGTGTCGATGCACGCCTGCCCGACACGTCCACACTTCAACATCTGCGCCCAGAACCGCGTGATTCCCCGGCGATTGTGATGAAAGAATCGCCTGTTTGCTCGTTTTGTAATGATCCGCGCACCCGTGCCAGTCCAGGTGATTTGGGCTGAAATTCGTAACCACTGCAACATGCGGCGACCAGCCGTTGAGCCAGTGCAGCATCGCGCTGGACAACTCCAGAACAACAAACGTCTCAGGTGTCACTTGATCCAGCACCGGCAAAAGCGAGCCGCCGATGTTGCCGCCAAACACAACCTTACGACCGGTCTTTTCCAGAATGTGATGAATCATCGCGGCGGTGGTGCTTTTTCCGGCCGACCCCGTCACCGCAAGCACCCGCTCACGCGCGGTAAGGCGCGAAACTACCAACCCGATCTCTGTTGTCACCCGCACTCCCGCACTCAGCGCCGCCTGCAAAAACCGATTCTCCCACGGCTTGGGCACCGCTGGATTCGCAACCACCCTATCGCACTCTGTAAAGTCATTGAGATGGTGCCCGCCGAGAGCTAGCTTCACTTGCCCTGTCGCAACAAGGTCGCTGATCACATCCACCGAGCTTTGCAATTTGTCTACGTGATCAAGGTCAGTCACCGTCACGATCGCGCCCTGTGATGCCAACCACCGTGTCGTGGTCACGCCGCCGCCAAATCGGCCCAATCCCATCACAGTGACATTCATTCCGGTGAGATCACATCGCATACAACGCCTCCTTGCCTGTCCCGGTATTCTAGAGCAGATCGATCGGGTCCACATCAACCGCCGTGTTCGCATCGCTCTTGAGCAGCCCATCATCCCGCAACGCCGTCAGCCCCCTGAGCAGCTCGGGCGCACTGCTCGCAAACACCTCCACCGAGTATCGATAATGGGCTGCAATTCTCGAAATCGGCGCCTCCATCGCCCCAATCACCCGCAGCGGCAACGCCACCGCCCGCAGTGCCGCCGCGATCTCTTCCGCCGCGATCCGAGCCTTTTCCGCCTTCAAATCGCGGCACACAATCCGCGCCATCCTCGCCACCGGCGGCAGCTTTGCGCTCGTCCGAATCGCCA
>SXOY01000062.1 GCA_005776545.1 Planctomycetia bacterium
CGGATTGGTTTCACTCGCGTTCAGGACCACTGTATTTCCCGAAGCGAGTACCGGCGCGACCAGCGAAACAAGACCGAGCAACGAAGGCGAGTCGGGGCAAACTATGCACACAACGCCGGAAGCTTCCGGGACTGTGAAGTTGTAGTGGGGGCTGGAGACGGGGTTGTTGCAGCCGAGTACTTGGGCGAATTTATCGGCGAATCCGGCAAAGTAAATGAGCCGGTCGATAGAGAGTTCGACTTCAGCACTTGCGGAGAGAGCCTTCTTGCCCTTGGCAGGCTTGTCAACGGAACTAATGAGCGAGGCGAACTCGTCGCGGCGACTTTCGATCATTTCAGCCATGCGGTAGAGAATCTGGCCGCGGAGATAAGCGGTTGCGTTTCCCCAGCCCGATTGGGCGCGGCGTGCGGCTTCGATAGCTTCACGCAGGTCTTTGCGGCTGGCATTGCAGGTGTGCGCGAGGATGGTGCCCTTTGAGCTTTTAACGATCGTTGAGCGGCCGGATTCAGTCCGGGGGAATTTTCCATCAATGTACAGCTTGTACGTTTTGAGGACATCAAGTCGGCTGGTCAAGTGTCACCTTCCTTGTGCTGCTGAATACTTTCAACAAGTCGAAGTTCAAATTCCAGTTCATCTTTCAGTGGTATGCGATGTTCGCCAATTCGCGGGATAGACGGCTTGAACATTCGTGCTTGATCCATGCTCCCGGCGTGGTAGCGCACCATGTTCCACCCGCGTTTCTGATAGAATCCGATGGCATTGAGGTTGTCGTTGGTCGTTGTCAAAAAGACTCGGAAACAGCCATGGAGTCTCGCGATGTTCGCAATGTGCTCCAAAAGGGCGGTCCCAACTCCACATTCTTGTTCAAGCGCGCTGAGCGTGACAACCTCAAGTTGTTTATTGCCCGCGTGAACGTGATATGTCAAAAGTCCGATGCTCCGTCCATCCTTCCAGGCAACCAACGCCGGAATCTGATCGGCCTCGAACACATTGCCCAGGGACCAAATCTGCGTGTCGTGCCAGTGCTTACGAAGCTCTGCCACAACAAACTCTGAATCCGCGGCACACTGCGGCCGGATTTCAATCTTGCAATGTTCTGTCTGTCTTGCACTAAGCCACTTGAGAACGGTCGCGGCATTCTTGTCAGGCGGGAACACTGGGTACCAGACATTGACGATGCGACCTTTATGTGCGAACCACGCCATGCGATGGAGCATCGTGGTGGGGCCGCCACTGCAACCGGGAAACTCGAATGTAGGGAGACCCATTGCACGGGTGAGCCAAAGCGACGAGTCGCTGAGAAAGTCGAATGGAATATGGTTGCGAGTCTTGAATTCCATCTGGAATTCTGTTGTGTTGGTACTGACACCAAATACTCCTACTCCTGCAGCATAAAAACGTGAATACTCATCGCGAAATCCGCAGCTCTGCGGCGTGCATCCTCGCGCGCCGGGGATGGAATCCCATGTTTCGCCCTGAAATCCCAGCGATGGCGGCACACCCGGAATCCCGGTGCGAGGATAGAAAAACAGCACCGTGGGACGAGAACACAATTGTGATAACAGAACAGTCTTGCCACTCGTGCAACTCAGTTCCAGCGGCGGAAGCTCTGCCCATTTGAGGTGGTCACACAAGCCATCGTCCATAGGAATGGGCAGATCTGCAGGAAGCGTGTATGGGTCAGTGCTCATGGTGGAATTACAGTGTGACGTACGCTCGCAGGCCTTGCATACCGCCTTCACGTCCAAAGCCCGATTCTTTGAATCCGCCAAAGGGGCTGGCAGGGTCGAACTTGTTGTAGGTGTTGCACCAGACGACACCAGCTTTGAGTTTGCGTGCGATCTCGAAGATCTTGGATCCCTTTTCGGTCCAGATTCCGGCGGCGAGTCCGTAGGGTGTGTTGTTGGCGCGGCTGATAGCTTCTTCGGGCGTGCGGAAAGTGAGGATGCTGAGGACTGGACCAAAAATCTCTTCGCGGGCGATGGTGTGACTGGGCTGGACGCCAGTGAAGAAGCATGGCTTGCACCAGTAGCCCCTGCTTGGCAACGTTGAACGATTGCCATTATGCAATGTGGCGCCTTCGCTGGTGCCGAGCGACATATACCGATTGATCTGGTCAAGCTGAGCTTTGCTGTTCACCGCGCCGACATCAGTGTTCTTGTCCATCGGATCGCCAACACGAAGGGAAGCGATACGAAGATTGAGTTTGGCGATAACTTCATCCAGGATGTTCTCCTGGACAAACAGGCGTGAACCGGCGCAGCAGACCTCGCCTTGATTGAAGTAGATTCCCTGAATGATCCCTTCGATCGCCTGATCGATTGCGGCATCGGCGAAGATGATGTGCGGCGATTTTCCACCCAGTTCCAGCGTGAGTTTCTTGTGTGAATCAGCCGTCGCGGAGGCAATCTTTTTGCCGACTTCCGTTGAACCGGTGAATGCCACTTTGTCGATGCCCGCGTGATTAGTGATCGTGGCTCCGGTGCGGCCATCGCCAGTGACGATGTTGACCACTCCGGGTGGTAGATCAATTTCCTCAAAGATCTCGGCGAGGCGAAGTGCGGTGAGCGAAGTTGTTTCGGCGGGTTTGAGGACGCAGGTGTTGCCACACGCGAGAGCGGGGGCAAGTTTCCAGGC
>SXOY01000063.1 GCA_005776545.1 Planctomycetia bacterium
GCGGCGGCGAGCGGGATCAATTTCGCTGGATTATGTGAGAAACTCGTTCAGTGGGCGCTCCGCGACCACGTACGGCACTGATAGAATGTTCGTAATTGGAGGTGACCTGTCATGGACGATCAGGTACACGGTTTGGAATCGGGCGGTAGTTCTGAAACTGGTTCTGGATTGGGCACGGATGCGAGTACGTCGATAGCTGCCGCTGCGCCCACAGAATCTCAAGATTCATCATCATCATCGTTGGCGACTGGGAAGCCCGCGTTTCGCTGGGGACTTTTTGTGCAGCATTTGTGCACAGTGGTGATTGTGGTGCTGGTGCTTGGAGGGCTGGTCGGGTTTGCCATCGGGTATCGACCGCTGCACAGGCAAGCACGCAAGAACATTGTCGCGACACCAGCGAAGATCGAAGTGATCTGGCCTGCGATTAAGACCGCGCCGGGTGAACCTGCGAAGACCTGGCTGCCGGAGCAGTTTCAGAAGGAGATCATGAATCTCGCGCTGGTGCAACTGGGCGAAACCCCGGCAGTGTTCAGCAGCGATCCGCTTGAGAGTGTTGGAATGGCGATGGAGGAATCGGGCTGGTTTGTTGGCCGCCCGCGTGTGAGCAGGGTTGGCGAGAACACGATTCGGATTGATGGAACATGGCGCACACCGGCGGCGGTGGTGCGGGCGAATTCCAAGGATCTGCTGGTGGCATGGGATGGTCGGATGATGCCGCCGACGTATGAGCTGAACGCAAGCGGTCTGTGCGTGATATTGCCTGTGACTACGCCGCACCCGATGAAGAATGATGGGAGTGTTGACTTCGGCAGTGTGTGGGTTGGTGATGATCTACACGCAGCACTTGAACTCCTAGGCGTACTTACTGCACAGCCCTGGTCGGGTCAGGTGGCGGGGATTGATGTGACCGATTACGTGCACACGCAGCAACTTGCGATCATTACGCGTAATGAGACACGGATTATCTGGGGTGGAAAGCCATCCAAGCCGCTGCTTGGCGAGACGAGTACGCAATCGAAGATTGATCGAATTGCCGAGATAAACAGGCGCTTTTCGCGAATTGATGCAAAGCGGGCGGCGATTGATATTTCGGGTGTGCATGCGGTTGAGATCAATATCGCGGCATCGGCGCAGGCGGCGGTTGATGCGGATCAGGAGAAGACGGGGTTGCGTCAGGCTGCTCGCAGTGACGAATAAGAAGAGTTGCGCTTAACAGAATCTTTCGAGTCTGATGTATCGGTGTCTTTCACCACAGAGACACAGAGGCACAGAGAAATGCAGAGTAAGAACTCCTGGGTTTGGTATGAGTGAGTCGGTGCATGAACCAGATCTTCCGGACCCGTTGCAGCTGCCGCCGATTCCACAGGAACCGCCGCCGTTGCCAGCGCCAACCGATGCTGCAACTGCGAGCACTGAAGTTCTCGTACCCGAAACAACATTGACGGAAGAGGAAATTGTCTGGCCACCGCCGCCGCAGAAGGACCGTTGGGCGCATCGGCGTGGTGAGCCGCGGTTGTTTTCGTTGTATTGGATTGCGTGGCTGATGCTGAGTTCCAGCATGGTGCTTGCGAAACTTGGGCCGCGGGGATTGCTGGATCCAGCGGTTTCGCGGCCGGTGACACGCAGCTTGTTCATGATGATTGCGATCGGTGCCATTATTCTGTGGCCGATGTTTCGATTGAGTCAGGCGATGCCGACGAAGCGGCCGCTGGCGGGGCTGCTGCTTGATGTACTTATCATGTTTACGACGGCTCAGATTGTGTATTGGCCGCAGGTGTTGCTTGCGTATTGGCCCATGAGCGCGATCGGGGCAACCTCTGTGAGTTTGCTTGGATGGATGTTGATTGCAGCCGGCGTGCTCTCGATTGTGATGGAACGGCAACGGCGTATTGAGATTGTGTTTGGCGAAAAGAACATTGCAGTGCAGCGCGGACTGGGAATGGTGGTCTGTCTGGTTATCGCACTAGGAGGATTGATCCTACCGGCATGTTTTGGTTGGACCGCAGAGGGCGAGCGACCGGACCCGGATTTGTACATGCTTGCCAGCGGAGTATCCGCGCCATTTGAATTGACGCGCGATCGGTTCTGGACTGGCTCATCGGCTCAATTAGAGCCGTTGCACTGGAAGGTGCTTTGGTGTATGCTGGGAGCAGGAATTTTGGGCGTTCTGGCGGCCGGGGTGTACCAGTCGCTGCCGTCCGGAAAGCCCGATCAAGGCGGCATAGCTTTAGGGGCTCAGGATCAGGTTTTTCAAACGCCAAGTGGACCCGACGCGGGCGTTTGATGTGACCTAAAATCCGGGGCTTGAATCGATCATTCACGCCGAGTCATTCTCGCTGCCGCCAGGCAACTCGGATGTGAACAAAGCATGACGACATTTACGGCACGAATTCGTTACACGCGGCACTTTTACTCTTAAGCACGGAACTTTCCCGGCGTTCTTCCAAAAGACGCTTCAGGCAACTTTGACTTTTCGCTAAAAATCGGGGCAGCAGTCCCCGTTTGGAGACCGATCGATGGACATGGTGACTCAGGCAGAAAAAGAACAATTGGAAGCACGCCTTGCAGGGCTGGTTGCGAATCGTCCGGCAGTGACCAATCGCATTGCCGAGGCGCGGGCGCTGGGCGATCTCAAAGAGAACGGTGATTATCACGCTGCCCGCGAGCAGCAGGCGATGGAAGAATCGGAAATCAAACGCCTGGGTGATCGCTTACGTGGTATTCAGGTTGTCGATGAAGCACAGCTTGCCAGTGCGAGGGCTGACGGAGTTGTGTTTCTTGGATCCGTGATCAAGCTTGAAGAAGTTGGAACTGGGGATGTGGACACGTACAAAATTGTGGGCGAGTCGAGCAACAGCCCAATGAGCGAACATTTTGAAGTGACCGCGACCAGCCCGATGGGTGAGTCGCTTATGAAAGCTCGAGTGGGAACTGTGATCCGCGTGAACGCACCCCGCGGCGTCAAGCAGTTTAAGATTCTCGAAATTCTCTGAAATGCGGGTTACTTATGACCGCTCGCCTCTGCGTCATCGGATCGGTGAATCAGGACACATTTGTGTCTACGCCGCGGATTCCGGCGGCAGGTGAGACGATTTTGGGGAGAGATCTTTTTCGCTGCACTGGCGGCAAGGGCGCCAATCAGGCTGTGGCTGCACAGCGCGGCGGCGCGGTGGTGCACTTTGTTGGAGCGGTGGGGGACGACGAAGCCGGGCGTGATGCGAGAAAAGTGTTCTTTGACGCTGGGATTGATACAGCTCTGTTGCACACAGTATTGACTCCGACTGCGTGCGCGATTGTGGCGGTGGCGGCAACGGGAGAGAACTCGATCATTGTGGATCCGGGCGCAAACTATGCGGTGGATGCGCCGATCATCGACGCAGCGCGAGCGTCGATCATGGAAGCAGATGCGCTGGTATTGCAAATGGAAATACCGGCGGCGGCTCTCATTCATGCGGCACGGGTTGCGAGTGAAGTTGGAACGCCGGTCATACTTAACGCAGCACCAATTCCCGCAAATTTGCGGCAGATGTTGACAGTTCTCGAAACGTGCGATTGCCTGATTGTCAATGAAGTCGAGGCCGCCGCGATCGTAGAGCAGGTGAAACGCGGGCTTACAACACTTGGTCCATCGCTTGTCGTGTTGACACGGGGTGCAGCGGGATTGACGTATTGGTTTAAGGGGAAAGAGAATTCAATTTCAGCGTGCAGATTGCCGGAAGGCACACCGGTGATCGATACAGTTGGTGCTGGTGATGCGTTCGTTGGCGTGTTTGCAACACGGTGGGCAGAGTTGAGAATTGGGAACGCGCTTGATGAACAGGGTGTGCGAGATTGCCTCTATTGGGCATCGGCGGCGGGAGCACTTGCGTGCACAAGGCGAGGGGCAATTCCGGCGATGCCACAGCGGCAAGAATTAGTGCGACTATTGCAGGAACAGGTTTAAGCTAGCGAGCACCGACTGTACCTTCGTATGGCTTGTCTGCAAGTGCCATCGCTGCTGATGGGCGTGTGCGGACGATCTCGCCCGGGAGCGGGTTGAATCGCGAACCCGCGAGGCGGATCTTGCGGTTGGGAATCTTTGGCTTCGACAAGCGAAGGATGATGACGATAACGGTGATCAGGACAAAATTTACCGCAAGATTTGCCCAGAGATCGGTGCGGCCGAAATAGACCATGACGCTGGCCGTGATGACCATTGCGAGGGAGATCGGGATGAGACCTTGCCATCCAGCGTGCATGATCTGGTCGTAACGCAGGCGTGGGATCGTCCAGCGGATGACCATCGTGAAGC
>SXOY01000064.1 GCA_005776545.1 Planctomycetia bacterium
AGAGAGAGTTCTTTGTTATCTTATGCCCGGCGGCGGCGTGCAGCAACCATGCCACCAAGTCCCAGCAATGCCAGTGACCCAGGAGTCGGCACAAGGTCAGTCAACACACGAATCTGTTCCACTTCAATCGCGCCATTGAAATTGGCAAAGTTGAATGTCAGTGTGGTGCCCAGAACCGATACGAGTGTCGCAGCACTGATGCCGCGTCCAGCCTGCCCGGTTGGATATACAGTGCCAAACGCTCCATACGCAGGATCAGACATATCCAATGTGTTATCGCCGTAGAACACATATCGAATCGCACCATCAAAGGTCACAGTACCCGAAGCAGTAAACGCTGGTGGCAGCGTCGACCAGTGAATGAAGTGACTGTTGTAAACTCCAAATGCCACAGGCCCTGGGGTCGGTGAACCGTTCGAAGATGGATTCGTTGTCAGGTTCGCAAACAACGGCACAGTCAATTGACGCCCTTGCTGCTCATCCCAGCATTCAGCAAGTGGATTCACAATGTTCGGAAAGTTCGCAACCGGCGGCGGGGCGACCTGCACAGCCATGCCAGTAGTGCCCACGATCGCACCTTGTGCAACGCCGCACGCCGCGACCAGAAGACCCAAACCACACGAAACGTTCAATGTTGCCTTGTTCATCGTGTAGCCCTTATCTAGAGAGTTCACCACGACACTCTTGCAACATGCAAGCAACGTCGCTATTGACACAACGCAGCCCCGGCGTTTCTCTCACGCGATTTTGAAAAAATGTAACAGACGGCGATTTTTGCACAAATCCCGCAGGTTTCACCCAGTCACGCCGTTGTTATTCTGCTACTTGACCTCGACGGCTGAACCATCGAGCTTTCCAAGTAGTTCTTTTGCCTGCGTAGCCAGCTCGTGGAAGCGCTGCAACCGTCCGCTATGGTCTGGCGAAGCGGGCTTCCCGGCCTGCCATTGTTCGGCAAGATCGATCGCCATCTGCTGAAGTGAAATCGCACTCGTCAACAACTCGCGCCGCGCACTCGCATCGCACTTCTCCGCCGCCAGCATCCGGACTTCCGCCCGCCAATGAAACATCTCTATCCAGTCGCCGTATTTCAGACTATTGGCCGGATCTGATCGCATGGCGGTTTCTGTTTCTCCTGCCACCCCATCTGCAAGTGAGATTGCTGACTGGTAGTTGCCTCGCTTTGCCGCAATTCTCGCAAGAGTTGATACGGCCCCGGCCAGATTCCGCGTCGCAGAATACTGCTCAGGATCGAGCTTCAATTCAGTTCTGAATACTCCGGCTGCATCCGACAACATTGCCTCAGCACGATCAGGTTCTTCATAGGCAATACACTCTCCGTAAACCCGTTGCATGATGGCCCGCGTCATGACATAGGCGCGGGACTCAGGGTGTTGCGCGATGAGTTTGTCCTGCAACATAAAGGCCTCTTCGAGCCGCGTATCAGGCTGTTTCAAAATCCTTGCATCGCTTCCTCCGATCGCCAGAATATATAGGAGTTTCTCAATCAAGACTTGGTCGGAAAAATCTGTGGCGGAAAGAAGTTTTTCATGCAAAGCCAATCGGTACATCGCAGCAGCGCGATCAATGTACCGCAAACGATCCTCCCGTGTTGGCTGGGCCATTCCCTTTGTTGCATAGCTATAGGCAAGTTGTGCAAGCGATCGCCGCGTCGGACGCATCGCGTTGGCGCGTTCAAGCAAAAGCACTCCAGCATCAATCAGGCGAACAGCCTCAGGAAAATCGCCTGCATTCGGAGTCGTCGGTAAACCTGTGATAGACCCAAGCCGTATATACGCATTGCCTAAATCCACAAGCACATCCGGATCATCGGTCCCCTGGGTCAGCACCTCAATTGATGCCAGCGCTCGCTGCATAAGTACTCGACGCGCTTCTGTCGATCCAGGCAATTCCTCGATTTTTTGCGGAATATCCAGGAGCAACGACCGAGCCAAACTCCGGGCTTCCCCTAGCCGCTGATTCGATACCGCTTCGGCCCTGATCGCTCGATTCAGTTGCCACACCGTTGAAACACCACCAGCCGTTAATGCGAAAATCGCGGCCAACAACGAAGCTGTAAGCACTCGATTCCTACGCACAAACTTCCGCACCACTGTTGCGGGGCTCTGCGCTGGTAGCATCAGCCTTTCGTGCCGCAGAAACCGTCCCAGTTCATCGCTGAGCATTCCAGCAGAGGAATATCGACTCTGAATGTCTTTAGACAACGTCGCCGCCAGAATCGACTGAAGATCGCCGCGCAGAGAAGGCACAATGTCGCCAAGACGAGCAGGTTCTCGATCTCGCACCGCCAAAATCATTTCTATGGCAGACCGCCCTTGGCACTGAATCGGCAACTGACCCGTCAGGAGTTCGAAAAGAACAACTCCCAGCGAATACACATCGCTGCGAGTTTCCACTTCACCCGCATGTCCACACGCCTGCTCCGGGCTCATGTACGCAAGTGTTCCAGGCACGATTCCCGCTTCGGTAAGTGTTCCGCTCGTTGCCCCATCACCATCAACCACACGAGCCACGCCGAAGTCCAGCACCTTGGGTTGTCCCGTCGCATCCACCATGATGTTCGCAGGCTTTAAGTCTCGGTGAATTACACCTCGCTTGTGGGCATGTTCTATTCCATCACACACGCGCCGCATGAGTTCGACTTTCTCTGTGGTGTTCAACCCTTTGTCGCGTGCATACTCAGTTATCGAGCACCCTTCGATGAACTCCATCGAAAAGAACGGTCGACCAACTCCATCCGGGCCGATCGGAAACACGCCCGCCTCGATGATGCGAGCAATCGCCGGATGATCAAGCCTCCCAAGAATCTCCGCTTCCACCTCAAGACGCAAGGCTGCGCGACGTGTTGCCAAGCCAGTTCGAATGACCTTCAGGGCAACTTTCCGGCGTGGACGTTCCTGTACTGCCAGATACACCTCGCCCATTCCACCGCGCCCGATGAACCCTTCAACGCAGTACTTGCCGATTCGTTGCCCCACTTCAAGCAACTGTGGCTCTTCGTAAACTTCTGCCTCATCCGCCGCATCGAGCATAGCGGCGTTCAAGTTCACCCACGGCAGACTCTCGAGCGCATGCCCAGCTTGAGCGTGTTCACTCAAAAGCGAACCAAGCTCCTCGCTCAAAAACGGGTCATCGGTAATCGCTCCAGTAGCAACAGCCCCACCAGACTCAAAGGCGATTCCAAACGCCGATTTCAATTTTTCCCAACGTTCAGGGGTCATTTCATTAATTTACCAGTCACCGCAGTAACTGCCCGCACGACATTCCTGTCGATGTACATTATCTTCCTGCATTTCACATCTGTGTTCATCTGTGATATCCGTGGCCTGTCTTTTTTCTCGTTCCCCGTCTGGGCACATTTGGGACTTCCGTGGCCCATGCCTTCGCTTTCCCTGCTGCAAAATCTACAGACCCGTTTACTCCGAACTCAGTTTCCCTACCTCCTTCATACGGCGAAGCAGCCACGCGCGTGCCAATGCCCAGTCACGATGTACCGTGCGAATAGAAGTATTGAGTGTGGTGGCTACTCCCTCAACCGTCTGTCCCAGATAGACCCGCAACCTCACAAGTTCCGCCAAGTCTGCATCTTGCACCGATAGCTCTCTCAACGCTTCCGCCAATCTCAAAACGTCGATTGTCGTGTTTGGCTCGCTCAGTGTTTCGCCAGCGATCGCATCCAGGTCAAATCCATTGCTTGATCCATCGCCATCATCTTGACCAACTACACCATTGCCGACCTGCTCACCGATCCGCATCTTGCGTGTCCGCTCTCGTCGCGCTGCATCGATCAGCAGTTGCTCCATCGCCCGCGCGGCGGCTCCAAAAAAATGCGCCCGGCTCTCCCATCGAACATTCCGCTGTTCTCCGCCGCCAAACAACTTCACATACACCTGGTGCACCAGTTCAGTTGCAGGCACCGCATCATGTTCATGCTGCAGCCGTCGCCTCGCCATGCCCCGCAATTCGGCATAAACAACAGGAAACAAGTCATTTCGTGAAAGCAACTCGCCTGCACTGAGTTTGTTCACCAGCAGTGTAATTTTCCCTTGATCATCCATGGGTCTCGCCAAACTCCCAGTGCCCGATTCCCCCATTTCGATGGCGTTTCTGGCTCATTCGCCCCGCCACACTCGAAATGACAACCCGGCACAGAGATTCTACCACAATTCGTGGCACACTACAAGACCTCGCACGCATGAACACGTGAGGGACATTCCACCTCCTGCCTCGTGATCACTCGCAGTCGGTTAACCGTCCCCTCCGTCCTCTTTGCCTGCTACTCGGGTAAGGAGGGCTTTTGTCTGCGCTTGATCAAGTAGTTTACTCAGACTCTTGGTCCCCGTAGAACAGATTAATGTGAACATGAGTTACGAACCAAGATCACCCTCCGCCAGTCTTCTGTCCGGATCGTTCGTAGCTCTGCTCGCATAGTTTTTTCTAAAGACAGCCTCGTGGAATAATCTGGATCGCCAGTCACTTTGCCGAAAGTACGGGAAACCGCGTGCGAGCAGATCACTTGCCCTCACAATCCTCGGACAATGCACCGAAGAACCGTGCAACTTACCGTCGCCTCAATCGCCGTCTTACCAACCGACTTCACTGGTACCAATACCGTCTGCCCTGCTCGCACTAAGTCGTTTCCCAAAACTCCCGACCCCGCCAAAACCATCAACACCTGCGGCCTATTTCCGCTCCCCACCACTCCCTCGCCGCACACAAACATGCCGCCCGCAGGAATATTGACCTGATCGAGCTCGAAATATCCTGTGGTTACCAATCGCGAAATTGACTCGCTCGCTTTGTGTCTCGTCGCATCCCGTGCTCGATCAAACGTGATGCACTCCATCGATTGCTCGATATGCAAATCTCTGCCGGTGCGGCCCCAGTCATACACGCGGAACGTTGTATCGCTTGGGGTCTGCACTTCAGCCACCAGTACGCCTGCGCCCAGTGCATGAACTGTTCCGCTGGGAAGGTTGTGACATTCACCCTTTACCGCGGGCACTGCTGCCAGAAGTTTCACCACGCCGGCACCATCGCCTTGCCGCAGCTCACGCTCAAAATCCTCGCGAGTTGCGCCCTGCCGCAAGCCCTTGTAAATCACTGAGCCAGGCTTTGCGTCAAGAATGTACCAGCATTCGGTCTTCAAATTCGCTTCAGGATGCTTCTTGCAATACGCAATACTTGGGTGCACCTGCACACTCAAGTTCTCCTGGGCATCCAGGTACTTCACCAGCAACGGAAAACCGCCAGAGAGCGACAGCGGGACTTCGCCCAAAAGGTCTTTGCCCCAGAGCTTCACCGCATCACCAACCGTCTTCCCTTTCAACTCCCCGTTGGCGATAACTGAAAATGCACTCCCCCCACCGCCGCCGGATGCAGAAGTCGATGCCAGATCTGCCAGTTCCCATGATTCACCGACATTGATACCCGGCGGCAAAACTTTGCCAATCCGTTCCAAACCGCGACCGCCCCACACCTTTTCCTTGAAGATCGGTTCGAGAATCAATGGGTAACAATCAGCCATATGATTTACTATATTAGTTATTGTTTTTTCGAGTCAATGGCAATGCCCACAACGGTGCTCTCAAACACAATCGCCCCATTGCAGATTCCCTGTACCCGCGATGCAAATCGCTTTGATGTCCATTTCAGACTGTCAATCAAAATATACATCGTCTGACCTGGCTCCACCGGATTGCGAAATCTCGCTTCATCAATCCCGAGCAGCGCACAGATATTCTCAATCGGTGTCCGCACGTTAAAGAGCCAGTTCGCGAGCTGTGCCCCTGCCTCAATCATCAGCACCCCTGGAAACATCGGCTTCCCAGGAAAGTGCCCGGCGGCAAAAAACTCATCTCCGCGGAAATGAACTTTGCCAATGGCCTTGGTCATATCAGGTGACACCCACACCACCGCATCAAGCAGTGCCATGTTGCCGCGGTGAGGATTGACCTTCCCGATTTCTTCGGGTGTGGCTACTACCGCAGTCAAGTCCACTCCCGTCCAGTCAAACAGGAACTTTGACCCTTGCGGCACGCTCTGGGTTGAAGGTGCTACTGAAGTCATTGGGTTTTCACGCTGGTTTTTCTGAATCGCGAAGGGTTAGAATTTTCTCACGCACTTCTTGCGACGCCGCTTTGATGTCCTGCATTTGTGCGCGAACTCGCACCCCGGCGGCCTTATTGCCACCCTCCGCGCGTTTCACATCATCTTCTGCGGCAACCACTAACTTCTTGAGATTCTCAAATGCATCCATAACTAAGCCTGCTTTCTCGGCGTTGAGGTCATAACCACGTACACAATCTTCCCCGTCTGGTGGCCCAGAAGCAAGTCCAGCGTGCAATTTTATACCAAATAAATCCCTAGTGCGGCAATTGCGGCAGTAGCCTTTCGACCGTTTCCAGACAGGCATGGAGGTACTTGGGATGCCCTTCTGCCGAAACAAACGACAAGGCAGTGGATGCCATCAAGACCCTTCGGATATTGGCGAGATCAACATAGCCCGGATCTGGCATTCCGCGATCTCGATGCAGCTTGCCCAGGACTGTGACGGGCTTGACCCCACAAAGCAACTCGGGCTTTGCCCAAAACTGGCGTTCCAAGTAGAGCGCATCCTCCAACCAATGTCCGGGGTGTACTAACGCCATGTCGATGAGCACACAGCCCTTGGTTGAACCAAACCGCCGCATGGCGTTTCCACCATGAAAATCTCCATGGCACCAGGTATTCAGCGGCCGGGAATTCCACCGAGCCACCATGAGAATCAATATCTTCTGAACTCGCTTGATGGCTTCGTTCCAGCGTTGGCTCTCTGGGATGCCGCCGGCCTTGCACGCATGGCGCGATTTGTCTGCCAGCATTTCCCAATCTTCAAACGTCGGCTTGCCTTCCACCGGCTGTATGGCAACCGCCTGCTTATGAAATGCATCCAGTGATGTCAGCATCTCGTGAATAGACGATTCGCTGAGATCATGTGAAAGCGTCACGGGGGCAAGCCGTTCGGTGATCATCCAGGCGATGTCATATCCGCCTAATTCTGTGCCGCATGCGATCACGCGAGGTGTAGGCCGATCGCACACCAACTCAGAATCAAACTCAGTTTCAGAGACTTCACCTAGCGCCTTTGTCCATCGCAACTCCGAAGGACCAACTGGAAGTTTCACTAACACTTTCACTTTTGTGCCGCGTGCGGTGGTCCATTCTGAAAAACCAGTCGCCGCCCCACCATGTTGCCAGGAAACTCGAAACCACTCGATCGGGCCAAGCTGGCCATTGCAGTGAGTACGCAGCGCAGGGCCGAGCGACTCGGCCAGCGATTTGCTGGACGTTGTATTCGGCGGGCGATGTGCGGGAAGATCGTGTTGAGGCATGCCTGCAATCACAAATCAGGTCAACCAGAGAGTATCAGATGATTGCCCCGATGGAAAGCAAATCGGCAACACGAAGACCGAAATTCACTTCTCGGTCGATGCCAGGCCAACTTTGTCAATTCCCAGCTTCTGGCAGATCGAGTGTATCTGCACAACATCCGAATAAGGGACCGTCAACGCGGGGTCAATAAGCACCACGATCTTGGTCAATTCGTGCGAACGGCTCAACTCGGTGAGTCGAGCCTGCAAAAGCTTCAGGGCCGCCCCCGACTCCGCCGCCGGCACCGCCGGAGCCTCCCCGATCGATTCGGTCCACTTTGCCAAGGTGGCTCCATTCTTAAACTCAAGTTGGACTCGAATACGCACCAGCTCATCTTTTGGAGGCTGGACCGTGGCCGATGGCTTGGGTGGCAGTGTCGAGCGAAGCAACCACGTTGGTCCCAGAATCGAGGCGCTCGCCATAAAGAAAATCAGAATCACCATGACCACATCAACCATCGGAGTCATGTTGGGGCCGATATGCCCTTCATAGATCTGAAGTGCGGTCTTGCGGCGCGAAAGCAATGAGCTCATTCGCCACCCCCGCGTTCGGTGACAAGACGAATAGCAGTAAATCCAACTTTGCGGCACAAGGTAACGACAGGTTCGACATCGCCGTAACTCAGCGTTTTATCCGCCCGCAGCAGTACCTGTGAATCTGGCTGGTTTAGGCGGCGGCGAGTCAAGTACTCTTCAAGCTGCGAGATAGACAGCGCTATGCCATCGATCACCAAAGCCGTTTCCCCCGGCTTCACGGATGCGACATTTACGACGACCTTGGCCAGATCTGTTTCGGTTTTGCCGGAAGCGGAGTTGGGCAGATTTACTCTTGCGCCGTGCTCGCTTGCGAGGCGACCGACAATCAAGAAAAAGATGATCAACACCATGATCACGTCGATCATCGGTGTGACATTGATCTTTGCCACGCCAGTGCGAGAGTGATGGAGTGAGCGAATTCGCATGGGTTATGCGGCGGACACTTTGGCGGCGGGCTGCTCGGAGGACGGGATTGCCTCAACGATGTCGCTGGCAAGAACCAAGCCGCGAGTGCATATGCGATCGACAATGGGACGGTAGATTCCGTAGACCAATAGATTTGGAATCGCCAGTACCAGGCCCAAAAGAGTGTGAAAGAGTGCTTTGGAAATGCCTTCGGATAGCAGCGTTGCATTGGCATCGCCACCGGCTTGCCCCAGCGTGGTGAATGCAAGGACCATTCCCCACACAGTTCCAGCAAGTCCGATCAACGGACCGAGATTGCCGATCACGTTGAGGAACTCGATGCGGCGGAAAGCGCGGCCTGACTCTTCTGCGCTGGCAAGTTCGGCGGCCTCGCGGATTGAATTGCGAGAGCGGCCCATGCCGCGAAGTGCGGCAAGAACTATGTTAGAGACAAAAGTCCCATCAGCGATCGCAGTTTCTTTGAGATCATCAAATCGGCCCGCAGCGGCGAGAGATCGAAGGCGATCGATAACGTTGGAAGGGAGCATCTTGGACTCGCGCACTTCGATCAGACAGATGAAAATCACGGTGAACGAAGCGAGTGATCCAAGGAGGATCAGAACAGTAAAGAAATCGAATGACTGCTTAAAGAGATCCCAGACTTTGATGCCGCCTGAAGTTGCAGCATTATCACTCGGTGCCGCGGCGTAGGCCGCAAATGTGATGAAAACGCACGCAATTGAGACACAGAGGAAGATGGGCTTACTAATGAGTTGTCGCATAAGAGTTGTGGGAAGGTAGTCAAGAATTGAATCAAACGTGTCGCAGTGGACAATACAGGCAATCGAGCATGTTCAGTTCAGGGTAAGTCGCTCTGGACAGTACAGGCTTCAGGCATCAGAGAAACCAAAGCCCGGACCCTTGCGATCAGCTACACCTGAAGTGAAACCTGTCGAGGCACTAGAAATAATGCGGCCCAAAAAAAGAAGCACCCCTCGGAGGTTTACCTTCGAGGGGTGAAAAGCCGGCGACGACCTACTTTCCCGCAGTGCAGTATCATTGGCAACGTGGGCTTAACTGCCGTGTTCGGGAAGGGAACGGGTGTTGCCCCACGTTTATGGTCACCGACAAACTCTGGTCTGACTTTTCAGTCAGACCAGCATGAGTCAATTGGGATGGCAAGCCAGGAAACGAGTTCAAACTTTGGACTCGAACTAAAACTCTACCTTGGACTAAATCAGATAAGCGATAAACAAAGCGTGCGTTGATGAACCAAGCAGTTGGGCAATTTTTAAGGTTGCGGCAACTGATTGGTATGATCGAGCTTCGACCGTTAGTACCACTCCACTAAAGGACTCTCATCCTGTACATGCGTGGCCTATCAACCTGGTGGTCTACCAGGGGTCTTACGTCTTGCGACAACCAAACCTAGTCTTCAGGGGGGCT
>SXOY01000065.1 GCA_005776545.1 Planctomycetia bacterium
CGTCGCAGTGCTCCCCGCAGAACTCCCATCGCGATGCACAAAGTCCCGCTTCGTCTTTCCTCCATCCGCCTCCGCATCAATCGCATCCCCATCCTTCTTCACAGAGTTCAACTCATTTTGAACTTCATCTTTGATTCCACCTTCCGCACTCTGCGAGCGCGAAGCCAGTTGCCCCACCGCCACCAACGTTGGATCGATAAATGCCTGCGCCCCTGCCGAAACATCGCTCGTCACTTCCGGTTTCTGCAACTCTCGCGCATTTTCCGCCGCCGAAACCTGCGCCTCCAGCGCAATTCCAAACTCCTCACCCCGATCGCGCACGGAGCCACTTCGTCGCTCTGGTACGACAGGTGCTATCGCCAAACTGCTTTCTGTTCTCACTTCTGCGGTTCCTGCGGGATCGGTCCATTTGCAACCGTACTCGCCCCCTCCTTCGGGGTACTGGGTATCGGTTGCAACGTTCCAAACGCCCGCAGTCTCTCTAGCAACATCGCTGCCACTCTTGGATCTTCTTTCTGAAACTCTCCAATCACCTTGATCCGCGCCCGCTCCTGCATCGCATTCAAATACGCCACCACCTGCTTAATAGCCTTCTCCGGCGGCGGCTTCTCCCCATTCCCCGCAACATCCGTCTTCGAAATCCCCGGCAACAGCCCGGTGTCCCCATTGAGCACCTGCTGCAACAACGATTTCGCCTCCGGAGCTTTCAACCCCTCCAACACCCCCACCGCTTTCTTGAATTGCGGATTGAGTGCTCCCGTCTCAGCCGCCGCCAACGCTGCTTTATGCTCTAAATCCAATTTAGCCTTCGTTTCCGAATACAACCGCTTGGCTTCAGCAAGCGAATCCGAAAGATCCGCCACTTCGCGCTCAAGCCGCTTCATTCGCTGCCGCTCCGCCTCATTCAGATCTGCCTTCATTCCTAATTGCTGCTCCGCAGTCAACGGAGCTTTCTGCCGCTTTGCTTCCTCAGCAGCCTTTGCCTCTTCAACCTTCTTAGCAGCTTCCGCCGCAACAGTCGCGGCGGCATCCGCAGCGTTCGTCGTGGTAAAAATCTCTCTGACCTTCTGCACGCGTTCTTTGCTCAATCGATCACTCGACTTGAGCCATCCGCCAATCACTCCAAATGCAACCAAGTTCGTGATTGCGATTACACACAGTGCTGTCCATACTGCTTTCATACCGCTACCTCAACTTCCTGCCTCGATGCGCTCATGATGCTGATCTCATCCATCTCCGCCGCCTCTTTGCGATCCAGTTCTCGCTTCCATGCTTCCAATCGCGACTGCTTCAAGTTCTCGATCGCTTTCCGCGCTGCGCTGGCCGTCCGCAGTTCCTCTCTTGCTCGCACCAGTTTTTCATGCACACCCGACAATGCAATCGCATACTGCTGTATCTTCGCCGTCAATCGAAAAGACGCGTGAATCTGCATTTTGACCGCCGCCAGATTCACCACTGCACCGCTCCCCAGTTCTTCCTTCAGTCCCAATTTTTCATGCGAAATATTTCCCTGCAGGTCCCGAATCACATCTTCAAGCATCAGCCGCTTCCCATCAAGTTCCGCCACCGCCATCTGCTTACCGCGCTCAATCGCAGTCCGCTGACGCAGCACCGCCTCAAGCTCGAAAATAAATTTCGCCATTTGCCGCTTACCCCGCTCTCTTCTTGCCATACTTCGCCAGCAGTTCCTGCGATTGGGCTGCCAGTTTCAACAACACCTTTCTCGAATCCTCAAACGATGCAACCTCGCCCCCACCCTGCCGCAACAGGCTGTTGATCGATTTCTCCATCTCTATCGCCACGTCATACTCCGCATTACTCCCGCGCGCATAGGCCCCGATCTGTACCAGGTCTTCCACCTCGCGATACAACGCAAGTAACCGCACCACCTGCGATCGTGCCGCCGCGTGCTCTTTGCTGATCACATCTCCGGCGACACGCGAAATCGAATCCAGTACATCAATTGCCGGGTAGTGCGCCCGCTGCGCAAGCTTTCGCGACAACATAATGTGCCCATCGAGAATCCCGCGAGCTGCATCCGCCACCGGCTCCGTCATGTCATCGCCTTCAACCAGCACCGTGTACAGACCCGTCACTGATCCGCCGCGCTGCCCCTGGGTTCCTTCAATCGATCCCGCTCGCTCCAGCAATAAACTCAATTGCGAAAACACGCTTGGTGTATACCCCTTCGTCGCCGGCGGCTCTCCCACGCTTAATCCAATCTGCCGCTGTGCATGTGCAAACCGCGTAATTGAGTCCATCATCAACAGCACATCTAAGCCCGCATCGCGAAAATATTCCGCCGTTGTCGCCGCCGCCTTCGCTGCCCGCAAACGCATCAATGGCGACTCGTCTCCCGTTGCCACAATCACCACACTCCGCGCCAATCCCTCTGCGCCCAGGCTGTGCTCAATAAAATCTTTCACTTCTCGCCCGCGTTCACCGATCAACCCTATCACGTTGACATCCGCATTTGTCCGCCGCGCAATCTGCCCCATCAATGTCGACTTACCAACACCCGGACCCGCAAACACGCCCATTCGTTGCCCACGACCCAGCGGCGTCATCAGATCAATCGCTCGAATTCCCGTACATAGCGGCTCAGAAATCCTCTTCCTCTCCATCGCACCCAGTGGCCGCGGCGACAGTGGCCGTGGCGAACTCAGACGCACCGGCCCTTTCCCATCAATGGCTTCACCCAACCCATTGAGAACTCGCCCCAGCATCTGCCTTCCCACACCGAGCATCTGCGCAACTTGTTCGCCAACCACGCTATCGCCCGGTCGAATTCCACCTGCCTGACCAAGCAGCATCACAATCGCCCGCTCGCGACTGAATCCGACGATCTCCCCGAGTGTCCCGCCAACTCTGACCAGCGATCCTACCGGCAATGCCAGATCATCAACAAGCACCGTCAGCCCGCGCAAATCCGCCGCCCGCCCCGTGAATTTCAAGGGCTGCATTGCTTTCACCGATGCGATGGCATCTGCGAGCATTGTCACTGCGTGCCCCCACTTTCTACTCGCGTCCGGGGCATAATCGCATCAGCAATCCGCTGAATCTGAACCTCGATCGAAGCATCTATCTCACCACCAACACCGCCCGCTCCACCCATCTCGCGTGCCATCTTGGCAATACATGATCCGCGCGTCACACTTTCGCTTGTGGTAAGTTCTACATGCACCCGCGCCGAACACGTCTTGATGATCTCCGGCATCATCTCCTCCACCACTTTCAGATCATCGGGGTGAATCAAAATGACCAGTCGAGTTGGTGCGGCCAATGACGCCAAAACAGCCTGAATCTGTCGTGAAGCAACCTCTTTGTCAACTTCAACAGTTTTCTTGATCACCTTTTCTGCGATCGCCATCGCCAGTGTCAAAACATCTTCATGCGCTGATGCATACAACGCATCTCGATTCGCAATCAACTCAATCAACTGTTGCTTCCAGGCCCTTTCCAACCCCGCACACCGCTCGCGCCCATCGACGATCGCCTGCTTAAACCCAGCATCAACGCCGTGTTTAAGCCCCTCAGCAAACCCAGCAGCTTTTCCCGCGACAAACCCCTCTTCACGCGCCCCTTGCACTAACTTCGTTCGTTCTGCGTGAGCCTCGCGAATGACATCGCGGGCTTTTCCCACCGCCTGCTCCTTGATCGAATCTCCCTGCCGCACAAGATCGCCCAAGTGCAGCACGATCGCATCTTTTGCGACCTGATCTCGATTGGCTTGACGAATGAGCGCCATACTTCCTGTTCTCTCTGCCTGATCCGACCCTGATCCGACCTGAGCCGCAATTAGACAATCAGATCCTCATCGCCGCCGCGACCCTGAATCACAACTTCTCCAGATTCTTCCAGTCGCCTGACAACATCGACGATGCGCTGCTGCGCGGCCTCGACATCGCTGACTTTGACCGGGCCCATGAACTGCATTTCCTCCGCGATGAGCTGTGCCGCCCGCTCCGACATGTTCTTGAAAATCTTTTCCTTGAGTTCCTCGCTCGCGGTTTTGAGTGCCAGCGCAAGCTCTTCGTTATCAACTTCCTTGAGCACAGACTGAATGCCCTTGTCGTTCACCATTTTCACATCTTCAAACACGAACATCAGTCGCCGAATCTGTTCAACCAGATCAGGATCATCTGATTCCAGCCCCTCTAGAATCCCTTTCTCCGTCGCGCGATCTGCGAGGTTCAGAATTTCCGAAACGGTCGGCACGCCGCCCGCCTTCTCCATGCTCTGCGTCAACATGCTCGAGAGTCTTGATTCCAGGCCCTTTTCCACCTCTCGAATTACTTCGGGATTCGTCTGCTCCATGTTCGCCACGCGCTTGATCACTTCAAGCTGTTTCTGAATCGGCAATCCGCTCAAAATCTCCGCCGCCTTATGGTGCGGCAGGTGACACAGAATCAACGCGATGGTCTGCGGGTGCTCTTCCTGAATAAACGTCAGCAAGTTCTCGCTCTCTGCCCGCTGCAAAAACGCAAAAGGTGTCCGCTGCACCTGGGTCTGAATCTGTGCAAGCACGCGTTCAGCTTGCTTGGGATCCATCGAGTCCTTCAGAATGCTCTTGGCAAACTCAAGATTTCCTTCTGTGACATAATCAGATGCGAGCGATAGACCATAAAACTCCGTCACCACCGCCTCTTGATACTCCGGGGGCACTCGACCAAGACTCGCAAGTTGCCGCGTAACTTCTTCTACCTCTTCCTGAGTGAGGTTTTTGAGCACTTTTCCTGCCGCTATTGGGCCCACCGCCAGCAGCAATATCGCTGCCTTGGTGATCCCGTCCATCAGTTCCGGTTTCTCCGGGAGTTTTCCCATCAATGCCCGCGCCATCGGTGCTCCGTTCTCAACGTGACTTAGCCTTCAACTTGCATCCACCGCTTCACCAGCTTTGCCGCCCCTTCAGGCGACCCCTGCACAAATTCGCCCACACTCTCCAGCATCTTCTGTTTCTGCACCGCTCCCTCATCAACTTC
>SXOY01000066.1 GCA_005776545.1 Planctomycetia bacterium
GTCGCGCTCGCGAGGGCGTTGCGGTTCATCGCGGTGCAATCACTATTACCAAACTGTTGCCGCTGTCATTGGCGTGCGACCACCGCGTGGTTGACGGAGCACTTGCAGCACTTGCCTTAGCGAGAATCATCGATTTGCTTCAGAACCCTGAGCAATTGATGGGCCCCGCCCGCTCCTGAGTGCGAGCAGGTTTGCGGTTTTCTGATACACTGCTGGCATGATAATTGCCAGCACGATCGCCGCCGTTGTATTTTCGTTTCAACCAGTCTCCGCCGCACCGACCGCCACTTTGGTGCGATGCGGGCATCTCATTGCCGTTGCCGGGCAGGAACCCAAGCACAACGTAACCGTGGTGATCCGCGGCGGAAAAGTAGAGGAAATCAAACCGGGGTTTACGTTTTCGGAGCCAGGCGCGAAGGAAGTAGATTGCAAGGAAATGTGGGTTCTGCCGGGTTTGGTTGATTGTCATGTGCATATGACGATGTATTTTGATGCGAATATCAGAGCTCGCAACATAACTGAGAGTTCGGAGCTGGTTGCGCTTCGCGGGGCGAAGTGGGCGAAGGTGACGGTCGAGGCGGGCTTTACCACGGTGCGAGATTTGGGTGCGAATCCTTCAACGATTTTTGCCTTACGAGATGCGGTGAATCAGGGTGTGGTTATTGGGCCGCGGATTCTGGCGGCGGGACATGCGATTACGGCGACTGGCGGGCATGGGGATATGACGCAGGGGTATAGGCCGGGACTGTTCCCGGAGCAGACTCCGGCGGATGGAGTTGCGGATGGGGCGGATGAATGCGCGAAAGCGGTGCGGAATCAGATTAAGCTGGGCGCGGACTGCATTAAGCTGACAGCGACGGGCGGCGTGCTGTCGGCATCGAGCGCGGGACTCGCGCAGCATTTTACGGCCGATGAGTTAAGTTCGATTGTCAATACAGCGCACAGCATGGGCCGAAAGGTTGCAGCGCATGCGCATGGAGTGGATGGGATTAATGCGGCGGTGAAAGCGGGCGTGGATTCGATTGAGCATGGGACGTTTCTGGATGATGAGTCGATTCGGCTGATGAAGCAGCATGGGTGTTATCACGTGCCGACGCTGCTGGCGGGCGCGACGGTTTCGGCGAATGCGGAGAAGCCAGGGTTCTACCTGGCAATGGTGGCGGCAAAGGCGCGGGCGGCGGGGCCGAAGATGGCGGAGATGTTCAAGAAGTCGCACGCGGCCGGAGTCAAGATCGCGTTTGGCACAGATACCGGCGTGAGCGAACATGGGTTGAATGCGAAGGAATTCAAGCTGATGGTGGATGGGGGGATGACGGCGACGGAGGCGATTGTGGCGGCGACGGTTACGGCGAGCGAGCTTTTGGGGTTGGAGAAGGAAGTTGGGACGGTGGAAGTTGGGAAGGCTGCCGACTTAATTGCGACCATCAAGGATCCGCGGCAGGATGTGACTGAATTGGAGCGCGTGCAGGTTGTTGTGAAGGGTGGAGAGCGGGTGAAGTAATGGACTTCATCGCAACACCGAGAATCAACTGATGCCGCAGACGAGGCTTTTCCGGGGACGGTGAGCCCGCCGTGAAGTTAGCGCTCACAGGACTATGTCAGTTTTGCGAGTTGCTTTCGCCAGTATGCCTCGTGCGGTTTTCCTCGGCATGTTGCGAGTTCGTGTAGAACAAACATGTGAAATTCCTCTGGCGACCCATAGGCGTGCAGAAGTGCCGCGAACTCAGTGGCTCGAAACATCTCCCCGCCAGCAGTATCAATTGTGCGGCACGCTTCCAGGAGCGAAGTGTCGGGCATACGACGGAGCAGTTGAGGCACGGCATGATTTTTCAATGCGGCAATAATGTCCACGGCGACATCGGCGGGGTCGGTCGCCGAATCCTGCACCCACCAACGGTCAGTCATTTTCGGATCACGCGTGCCATACAGACCGGGTCCGCCGCGAAGATAGCAGCCTATTCGATTTCGCCATTGACACTCGTATTCCTTGGGAGGCTTCTTTGCATCCGGTGTTTCATCGTTGAAACGCCCCAGCAAATCTGAAGAGATCCCCGAGTTGATGGTAAATGGGACCTGATCGAAAGTGGATTGGCGATCTTTTTGGAAATTGATAATCGCCCAGCCATCTGTACCCCGGAGGGCGAAAGTAGATGCCTTCTTTCGAAAGCCAAACTCGCCTAGAGCGGGCTTTATGTGGTCTCGCAACAGTATCTGGAATTGTTCTTGAGCAAGCATGATTGCGAGGTCAGTTTACAGAGTATCGAGGTCCCTGTAAAGCACAGATAGCTCGACGCGCAGATGCCGGGGACTGCTGTCCCCCGGCACCCCCTGCTTTTCGGAGGAAGGCGTTTCGGAAGGACGGAATTGCATGATTTCTGCCACCCTTGCAACATTTTTCCGATGCGGTATACTGAACAACAGAAGAATCGTGGAGTCCCTGTATGGCTGACGAGCATGAAACTGGCGAAGAGGGTGTGCCTGCTCTAGATGGGGTGGATCAGGAGATCCGCATCAATGAACTCACGGAGCAGGCCAGGGAGATGGGGCTCATCGATGAGTTCACGTACATGAACCCTGACTCCCCTCCGGAGATTCATGAGGAGTTTCTGAAGTACATTATTGAGTACGAGTCGATGCCGCTGTCTTGCCGGTTTTTGCAGCTTGAGGAGGCGGGCATAACACTGCCTGCGCCGGAGTCGATGGATGATCAAACACTTTTCGCCAAGTTGTGGGAAGTGATAAGGACACTCGCAGAATTTGACTGCTTCCTTGAGCGTACGGATCACCTGAGCGATCGGGAGCTTTACGAGCACCTGTGGCATGATGCTCTGTGCGAAGCGACGGTGATCATGCCGCCGGGGTCGGGGTGGCGCGGGCACTTGGACATGATCGGCGGGTGTAGCGGAAAGGACTTGGAGATCATGCACCGGTACTACGAGGATGAAGAAGATCGAGTATTCTGGCTTACGCGGTTTCCTGAGGATGTATTGCCACCGCGGGCGAAGCCGCCGTTTGACCGGGATCGGCACCTGCCGAAGTCTCGCGATGATCTTGTGTGAATACTGAACTTGCGAGGAGAATTCATGCACAACAACGATGAATCGGATGACGTTCCTGACCTTGACTCCGTTGATCAGGAGATTCGAATTAACGAGCTTGAAGAGCAGGCGAAGGAGATGGGGTTCGCCGGCTCATATACAACCGAAGAGTGCACGCCAGCCATGCACGAGCAATTCCTACGGAACATGATGGAGTGGGAATCACTGCCCGAATCTTCGCATCTGGAGGAGATGGAGAAAACTGGCACTACGTTTCCCGCACCAGAATCAATGGATGATGAGACGCTTCATAAAGAGCTATGGAGACTCATCCGGGCTTTGGCGAAGCGCGAGACTTTTCTGGAACACACCGACCATATGAGTGATCGCCAGTTGTATTCATATTTGTGGAGAGAGGGGCTGCGCGAAGTTGAAGTTATGCCGCCGCAGGGCCAGGGATGGTTGTGCAGTATTGATCCTATAGGCAGTTATGGTGAAGAAGACATGGAGATCTACTTCAAGTACTACATGAAAGCAAAGGAGCGGAGGCGGTGGGCGAAGGGCCATCCTGATGAGGTGATTCCGCCGCGGGAGAAGCCTCCGTTTGATCGGGACCGGCATTTGCCACAACTCAGTGATGACGTGGTTTGAATAAAGCCGGAAAATGAAACGCCGTAGGCAAGGCGCTTACGGCGTTGGAGTCTAAGTTCAAACTCGTTAAAGTTATTCAGTCGGCATGGCGCAGTGGCCGCCGTTCTTTTCGTGGTAGTCCTGGTGGTAGTCTTCGGCGGAGTAGAACTTTGTAGTCGATGCCTTGAGGACCTGGGTCACGATTGACTTGCCTTTGAATCGATCGGTCTTGCCCTGCTCTTCGATGAATTTGGTTGCATCTTCAAATTGCTTGTCATCGGAGGCGAAGATTGCTGAACGGTATTGGGTGCCGACATCGGGGCCTTGCCGATTGAGCGTGGTTGGGTTGTGGTACTTGAAGAATTTCTCGAGCAAGTGCTGATAGGTAATGCGTGATGGGTCGTACACAATCATCACTGTCTCGGCGTGGTTGGTATCTCCCGCGCAAATGTCCTTGTATGTCGGGTTGAGAGTTTTGCCACCCATGTATCCACTCACCGCGCTGATAACCCCAGAAGTTTGCTGGAAGCGATCTTCGACTCCCCAAAAACAACCGCCCGCGAAATAGGCAGTGGCGGTCTTGATGGGTTGAGCAGTGCCAGGAAGTTTGAGATCGCCATCGGTGCCACGCTCAACAAAATCAAGCGAAGCCGAGTTGAGGCAATAACGCAAGCCGGTAGGTTCCGGACCATCATCAAAGACGTGGCCGAGGTGACCGCGACAGCGCGAGCACATAATTTCGACGCGGACCATTCCCAGGTCATCATCTTTTTCGTAGTAGATGTGGTCGGGGTCGAAGGGTTGGAAGAAGCTGGGCCAGCCGGTGCCGGAGTTAAATTTGGATTCACTTGAGAAGAGGGGCAGGCTGCAGAGTTTGCAGATATATGTCCCGTGCATTTTGGTGTCGAGAAGTGTGCCGCAGAACGCGCGTTCTGTGCCCTTTTTGAGGATGACATCGGCATCTTCTTTGCTGAGGCGTTTGGCGAGTTCATCGATCTTGTCTTTGGGGAGAAGAGCGATGTCGTACGCGGAACGGGAGTAATTTGGAGTTTTGGTGCTCATGTCTTTGGACTTATTTCCCAGAGATGCGAGTGGGTCTTTCTTTGCAGCAGATGGCGGCCCCAAGGCTCCCATGGTGAGCGAGAGCAGCAGCAATCCAAGTAGCACCGCGACAGCAAGCAAGGTTCTCATGAAGTCTACCTCTGGGTTTGGCTGGGAATGCCTGATTTGGGTGATCAATCTGGTGATCATTGGATGCCAACAACCGCCAGATGGTTACGCAATGCGCGGCGGGCCTGTGCCGCAATATCTTGCCAATTAAAGGGTTAGGAATACCACCCTACCGAAGTTCAGGAATTAGTAGAGGCAACTTGACTGAGTTTCGATATTGGATAAGATGATATACAGGTCTATAACTCTAGTCATAAGGAGATCGGTCATGCGGGCACTCTGTGGTTTGGCAATTTCCCTTGCGTTCTCAGGCGTTTGTGTTGCCGCAGACGATCCGGTTGCAGCACCCAGCGTTGCTCCCAAGGCGACATACGCCTTTGGATCCGAGCGGTTCCATAAGGACTCAAAAGTCTTCTGGGATGGCTTCCTGACGGGCATGCGCGGCTTCGAGCACTTCTACAACCCCGTTGGCAACCCAATCTACTTTGAAACCCCTTTCAACAACACAGGCGTTCGGTTCCTCTACCTGCATCACAGCTTTGCAGATGACAGCCAGGTCGCCGGCGGCGACTTGAGCGTGTACGCCCTGCAAGCACGTCTCGCGATCACCGAACGACTCGGTTTCATTGCAACAAAAGATGGCTACAGCGACTTGGATGCGAACGGACTTCCACACGAACAAGGCTGGAACAACATCGCTGCCGGTTTGAAATACGCCTTCTATGTTGATCGCGAAAGCAACTGCGTGGCAACCGCCGGCGCTCGTTACGAAATGGAAAACGGCGACAAAGAAGTGCTGCAAGGCGGCGTGCAGGAACTTAGCCCGTTCATCTCGGTTGCCAAGGGGTGGGATCGGTTCCACTTCATCGGCAACATGTCATATCGCTTGCCGGTCTCAAATGGCGATGACGGAAACAGCATTCTGCAATGGTCCACGCACTTTGATTACGAAATTTCGCCCGAATCACTGCCGGGCTTTGCACCGATCATCGAGTTGCACGGATTGCACTATCTTGACAACGGCACACGCACAGGCCTGAAGGTCGGCGGGTTGGACTATTCCAATCTTGGTTCAACCGATGTATCAGGTTCAACGGTCGTGTGGGCTGGCGTGGGAATGCGCTGGAAACTCTCGCCGCACGCCTCGGTCGGCGCGGTTTATGAGCACGCATTGACAAACCAGAACGCCGATCTGTTCTCGGATCGTATCACGGTAGATGTTGAACTGACTTGGTGATTCACTGAACACATTGAGAGGCCTGTCGGTCATGTGATCGACGGGCCTTTTTCATTGGAAATCAGTTTGTATGTTCGCAATGACAAGGCCCACCGATGTGCATCGATGGGCCTTTATCTATTTCAGATTGAATGAGATATTACACGCCGTTGGGCTTCCCATCGCCTGCTGGCGGTGGTGGTGGCGGCGGAGGTGCATCTGGCGCCGGCTTGATAATGTGGAA
>SXOY01000067.1 GCA_005776545.1 Planctomycetia bacterium
CGCGGCCGGTTCGAGTTGAAGTAGAGGAAGAAATGGGCTTGAACGTGAACAGATTCATGGCGAGTCCTTTCCACCACGGCAAGATGTCCACCACGTATTTCACCACATTGCGAGAAATTCACTTTCGATGAACACCCGCCAATACTGAAACGTGAAAGTGCGATTTCACTCACGCGTGGCAGCAAAGTGTTGGCGAAGATTGCTGACATAAGTCTGTCGCAGCTGTATTCGCAAGGCTCAAGGGCTGAGATTTCAGCTGTTTTGTCAAGCTGTTGTTGAGTAAAAACTAGGAGTGATCAGCGAATAAGTCTGTGTCTACCGCGTATCCTTTCACCGCATTGAGTTTTCTGAAGGCCGCGTGAAGTCTTGGGTGGGAGATCGAATTGTCTTTGAACGCCACAATCCCGGTAACAATGACGCACCTTGAAGCCCTTGAGGCTGAGTCGATTCACATCATGCGTGAAGTCGCCGCGGAGTTTGAGCGGCCAGCGTTGTTGTTTTCTGGCGGCAAAGACTCCATTGTCATGGTGCATTTGGCGCTCAAAGCGTTTGGGCCTGCGAAACTGCCTTTCCCGCTTTTGCACATTGATACCGGACACAATTTTCCAGAGGCGATCGAGTTCCGCGATGCGCTTGCCAGGCGGATTGGTGAGAAACTGATTGTCTGGCATGTCGAAGATGCCATTGCAGCGGGGAAAGCGACCGAAGATCCGGGACCAATGCCCAGCCGAAACCGAGCTCAGATACCGACGCTACTCGATGCGATCGCCGAACTCAAACTCGATGCTCTGTTTGGTGGTGCACGTCGCGATGAGGAAAAAGCTCGCGCCAAGGAACGCATCTTTTCTTTCCGCGATGATTTCGGACAATGGGACCCCCGCAATCAACGCCCCGAGTTGTGGAACATCTACAACGCAAGGATCAAGCGGGCGACGGATGCATCAAGTGGTGGTGAGCACATTCGCGTATTCCCACTGAGCAACTGGACGGAACTGGATGTATGGCAGTACATCGCCCAGGAAAATATTGAGATGCCCAGCATCTATTTCTCGCACGAGCGGGAGATCGTGATTCGCGCTGGACAGATTTGCCCGATTTCCAGTTTCTTTCCGCTGCGCTCTGGCGAGGTTGCTGTGAAGAAAGTCGTCCGTTTTCGCACGGTTGGCGATATGACCTGCACCGCCGGCGTGGAATCTCCTGCGGCGACGATTCAGGACATCATTGACGAGATCGGCGCAGCCCGAACCAGCGAGCGTGGCGCTCGACTCGATGACACCTTCAGCGAAGCGGCGATGGAAGACCGTAAGAAAGAAGGGTACTTCTAGTGTCGCTGGTGAAAGGGAATTTGGGATCGATTGAAGTAAACGTATCGCCAAGCGGTAGCGGGGACCTGCTTCGTCTCATTACATGTGGTTCGGTTGATGATGGAAAATCAACACTGATTGGTCGATTGTTGTACGACTCCAAGGGAATCTACCAGGATCAGTGGGAAGCAGTGCATCGAACCAGCATGAAACGCGGCGATGCCCGCGTGGATCTTGCTCTCCTCACCGATGGGTTGCGTTCTGAACGTGAACAGGGAATCACGATTGATGTGGCGTATCGCTACTTCTCTACGCCGCGGCGGAAGTTCATTCTTGCCGATACTCCTGGTCATGTGCAATACACCCGCAACATGGCAACGGGGGCAAGCACCGCAGACCTTGCGATCATCTTGATCGATGCGAGGCAAGGTGTGCTGGAACAAACCCGCCGCCACTCATACATCGCCGCGATGCTTGGAATTCGACACTTGGTTGTAGCGATCAATAAGATGGATTTGGTGGAGTGGAGTCGCGAAAAATTTGATGCGATTTCCAGTGAATTTTCCACTTTTGTAGCACAGAGCAGTGTCTTTGAAAAGGCCCGGTTCACCTTTATTCCAGTCTCAGCGCTTCAGGGCGACAACATTGTGACAAGGTCTGAAGCTGCGAAGTGGTACACTGGACCATCGCTGCTTGAGTACCTCGAGCAGGTGCCTGCGAAACTGATCGAGTTCACGAAAGCGCGATTCAGTGTGCAATGTGTAAACCGACCGCATTCTGATGCCGCCGGATTGCACGATTACCGTGGTTATGCAGGGCAACTGGCCGCAGGGACTCTTCGAGTGGGCGATGAAGTGGTCGCATTACCTGCCGGGCAGCGATCTCGCATTAAGCGGATACACCTGGGAGTACATGAGTTCGCCGCGATCGGGGCTGGTCGCTCAGTGGCGATTGAATTAGCGGATGATGTCGATGTGTCGCGTGGCGACATGCTCGTTCATGCGGGTGAAGAACCGACTGTGAGCCGGGAATTTGAGGCAGAACTTATCTGGATGAGTGAGCAGGGATTGCTGCCGACTCGCAAGTATCTTGTGAAACACGGAACACGGACAATTCGGGCGATTCTGGGACCCGTGAAGAATCGACTCAACTTGCAATCACTGGTGCACGAAAGCGGTGCGACAACACTTGGTTTGAACGAAATCGGTGTGGTGCGAATGCGACTGGCATCAACAATTGCATATGACAGGTACGCAGACTGCCGCGGCACTGGGTGCTTTGTGGTGATTGATGAGGCGACGAACAACACCGTAGCCGCCGGGATGATTTCCTGATAATCAGGGATTCACTTGAGACTTTGAAACGACATCGCCGGTCACAGGGTCATAGGAATATACACAATTCGGCTCTTCGGTTTTGCATCCCTTATGACTGCCATCGCAGATTGGGAATTTCTTTGACAAGCCGCAGGCGCACACGGAGAGAATCTTGTACCTGCCGGTTTCATCTTTCGGCCACGGGAGAACTCCCGGAAGTGGATCAACGCCTGGCACCGGTGGATTAGGATCAAACTTGACAGGACTGACTGCGGTGAAATGAACGATGCGGGGCATAACTGGTCCAATTTCAGAGGGGAGCGTGAATGGTGCTCAATATTGCAGTCAATATGCGAGCCGTTGCGGTTCGATCGGTCTCGCCGTGTCCTTTGGCAAACACGCGGTGAGCGCAGACTGCGATGATGTTGTCGGTGACATCTTCAGGAATGACATAGTCGCGGCTGTTCAGCACGGCGGTTGCGCGTGCCGCCTGGGCCAGTGCGAGGCTGCCACGCGGCGAAAGCCCCAGCGAGAGTTCTGAACTTGCGCGAGTTGCCTGAGCGAAAGCAATGATGTAGTTGCTGATGCTGCGGTCGAGCTTGACTTGATCTGTCTGAACCTGCAGCGCGATGATCTGGTCTTTGCTGATCACGGGCCGAAGATCTTTGAGCGTGGTCTGGGCAGGGCGAAGTTCAAGCACGCGAACTTCTTCCTGAGTCGATGGATATCCGACGCTCATGCGCATCAGGAAACGGTCAAGCTGATTCTCCGGGAGCGGGAACGTCCCTTCAAACTCGTAGGGATTGTCAGTGGCGACCAGCATGAACGGTGAATGCAGCCGGTGCGTGACGCCATCAATTGACACCGAGCCATCGCTCATGGCCTCCAGCAATGCGGCCTGCGTGCGAGGGCTGGTGCGATTGATTTCATCCGCGAGGACGATATTGGCGAAGATGGGTCCGGGCTTAAAGCGGAAGTCGCCGCTATCTCGCTGATATATGCCTACTCCAAGAATGTCGCTTGGGAGAAGATCAGGGGTGAGTTGAACACG
>SXOY01000068.1 GCA_005776545.1 Planctomycetia bacterium
CCAGCACTACCGGTTGCGTCAGCGGAAAACGCGATCTTGAATGGAGCGGACCCATTGCCATCGCGGATAATCGAAGCAGATACACCTGCTCGAGCTGCATTGATCTTGGTGACCACTTGCTGAAGGGTGTCGGTGGCTGTGAAGGTGATGGTGCGTTCGTAGCTGCCGTTGATCTTGTTAGAAGCACCGGTTCCTGTAGCTTCGCCGAGGATGTTCAGTGACTTGGCTGCTGAGCCTGATTCGTCAGCGATCTTGATTTTGGTGGAGCCATTTGTGCCGCTGTTTTCGATGATTTCGAGGCCGTCACCGTTTGCGTTGATGCGAGCTGTGACGTCCAGGCCGCGGCTGTTGATCTTGTCAATTACATCGCCGAGCGTCTTGTCGGTGGCGAGGAGTTCAACCAGGGAAGTGTCGCCAGTGGAGTCAGTGATACGGAAACGACCTGTGCCAACACCTTTGCCGTTATCCATGTCGGTGAGAAGTGTGGCACGGCTGAGGTATCGTTTTTGCAGACTTGAGCCAGTGACGGTGGCACTTGCGACACCGGTGGCACCTGTAGAAATACCAAGTGACGATGCGGTGTCAGAACCGTTGGTCCCTGTAATGATGAGATTGCTTGTGGTTGAACCGGTGTTGTCGGTGACAGTCAGGCCGGTGCCTTTTGAGTTTAAGGTGACGCTGACACGGTTCGCCGAAGTTGGAGTGGCGCGAGATGCATCTTCGATCTGGCGAATAACTGAGTCCAGTGATGCACCTGTGTCGATCGTGACGTTGAATGTCGTGCCTGAGCGCATCGTGAAGTTGAGTACACCGTTTCCTGTAATACCTGCGCCGCCGTTCAGGCTGGCAAGCAGAGTCGAGTTCATGCCAGCGAGAACTTTCTTGCCGGTGATGGTACTTGTGGATGTGGTTCCGATCAGCCCGAGATCTTTGGCGGTCGTACCGGTGTTTTCGGCCACAGTGATGGTCGTAGTGGGTCCGTTGGAATCGATGAGTTCGAGTCGTGTGCCATCGCTGCTGATCTGTGCATTGACATCATTGAAGCCGGCGGCCTCGAGTGCATCGTTCATGCGTTTGATGGCCCCGCCAACGGTTGTTACAGCGCCCTCGGCAACTACGTTGGGATTGGCGAGCAGGTATACATCACCGAGGTTGACGCGGACTTCGGTGGGTCCCGAACCGCGATCAATAGTCAGCTTGAAGTTGTACGCGTCTACACCAGTTGGACCTTTGACGTCTACGCCATTTCCATCATTGAAGACGGAAAGAGCAGTTCCATCGCCGAGTTTGTAAACAGTTGAGCCTACTAGTTCGCCGGTAACGCCGCTGCCTGAACCAGCAATTCCAAGCTGTGTAGCCGTGGTGGACCCGGTGCCGTTGTCAACACGCACCACGCCACCCGCAGTGTCCTTGATAACCAGTTTGCCATCGCGGACTGAGGCAGTGACCGCCGCGCCCGAGCCGTTAATGGACTCAAGAACATCGTTGACTGTGGCGGAGCGAGAGAGATCAACAGTGACGGGCGAGCCGGTCGAGGCTGTGATGACGATTCTTCCGCGAGTCACACCTTCGCCACCGTTGAGATCAGCAAGCGCAATGTCTTTGTCAAGCCGACCACGGGCGGATTCCACAGTCATGGACGTCATGCCTATTGCGGCTGAGTCTTTATTTGCAAATCCTCGAGTTAGAAATTGCTGTGTGCTCACGAGGCGGTCAACGATGAACTGGTACGAGCCGGGAGTTGCGGTAGTGTCGGCGGTTGCGGTGAGAGCATCCTGATTGCTGCTCGCGGCGGAGAGGGACTGGAAAACTTTCGCAGTCTTGAACGCAGCTGCGAGCGATTTGAAATTCGTTACTTTGCTGGCGAGATCGAGGAATACTGCCTGTTGAGATTGAACCTGTACCGCTCGCTGCTGGGCGAGTTGCTGCGGGCGTGCCTCGATCTGGAGGAGTTGCTGAATAAGTTGAGCACTGTTGATACCCGAAAAGATTCCGGTTCCACTGGTAATGCCGCTCATAGCTCTGCTCCTTCGATTCGCGGTATTTGGTTATGCAGCACGGCGACGCCAGGAAAGAATCTCTGAAGCGCTGTCGTGGGGATAGCGATATGCGATGACATCACGATCCTGATTCAGGAGCATGACCGAGCCTTGTCCCTTGCGGCGACCTGGTCTATGAAGCCCGCTCCGGCGTAATTTGGCAATATCGAGCACCCACGATGTGAGAACGCGACGATACATCGCTTGCACATCGCTCATCACATCATTTCCGGAATCTGGCGTGGGCATTTCTCGTCCTCATTTGATGCCTATTGATCGGCAGTTGGATAGTCAACCCTGCACTCTGCAGGTGGCTTCTGTTATGTATCGACTCGTGATTACACAGGCTTGGGGGATATGCGGTTGAGGACTAGAAAAAAGCAATAATGGGACGTCGGGAGCCTTCGGAACTGTTCTAAGTTAACCCCCAGAACCGGTGGGTCGTAGTAAACGTAGATAAACTGCCCGCTATCGTGGCGGCGGTGTGCTTAGATTGCCGATACCCCTTCGCCCATGCTGGACCAATATCCACCAGTTTCCCCAAAGATCAGACTCCTTGCCGGCGTGAATTCCGCGGCGGTTTTGGTGTCGGCGGTCGCATTGGCCATTGGCGCGGTATGTCAGCCCTTTCTGGTTGACGGGCTGAAGCCAGCCTGGATCCTCATGGGATTCGAGTTGGTTTCGTTGACCGCGGCAGTGATGGGGATCCTGTTCTGGCGGGGTCAGTTTCGACACGGACCAGGGCTTGCCTTGGCATGTGTGGCTGGCACAATTCTGCTTGCTTCTGGATTAGGTGGCCTGTCAGCACAGTGGACCGTTGCGAACCAATCGATCAAGTTGCTGGTTGTTGCGCGTGCGGCCGCTGCGGGGCTCATTGCACTCAGTGGCGCAGCGTGTGTTCTTGGCCGCGATCCGAGGGGTTGGCCGACGTTTCTCAAAGGTGTCTTGTGGGGCTTGCCAATCCTGGCGCTGGCGGCGTGGTTTGTGAAAGCGGGCGGGGCATTTCTCGACCCGGTGAACAATCTAGGCACCGTCGCGAGGATGATTGCCTATGGCCTGGGTAGCCTGGTCATTGGCATCAGCATGTGCGTGAGCGTTCACCTGATTGTGAAAGCGTTCGAATTTGGACGATTCAAGCAGGATGAAGAAGACGCCGGCGTGAAGAACTGATGACGTCGTTACTTCCCACTGGGCAGAATCTCCAGATCAAACACGGCAAATCCATCGATTTCAAAATATTCTATTTCGATGTGAGCCGGTGACTCGGTGTTCTGTTGAAACAGACCTTCATTTTTGGTTGGACCGTGCCAAGTCCAGTTTTCGATGATCGTTGTGCCATTCACTTTGAGGCGGACCCCATCGTCACTGCGAGTGATGAACCGCCACGCTCCCTTTGGAATGGTGACGGTAGCGGTGGCGAGCATGCCGAAATGGTCGTTGCCTGGACCCTTGGTGGTAAGAAGATCATTGAGTTTGAGTGATCGTGGGCCGCTATGCCCGAACTTGAGCGAAACCGAATCGCTGGTGGCGGACATTGCTGTATTCGCAACGGCGAGGCGGCGCCATGCATCGAACTTCGTGCGAGGGTCGGTGTCGTTATCCCAAGTGAAAAATGTAAGATTCCACTGCGTGTCTAAGAACAGGCCGGCTCGCGATGTCAGACTGATGCCAAGTTGCGATTCTATCGCATAAGGAGTGAGCATGTTCTTGTGTTTTGGTGTGATTGTGTAGGACTTTCCCTGCAAAACGTGTGTTAATTCGACTTCACCAGTCAGTTTGAATTTGACCTCTTCCGACGGGCCTGGATCAATCAACTTACGCTTTGGCTCCATGACATCGACTTGAACAGACTTCATTCCATTTGGACGAAACTGAACCAGCGATGTTTGGTGGTCCCAGGGACCCCATTGCGTCATCTGGATACTTTCTCGCCCCCGGAGCGAACGTCGAGCACCAAAGGGTTGCTTTCTACCGATCGGAACCGGGAAGTCTTTCGGTGGAGACTGCCATGTTCCGGTTCGAATCGGAGTGATATCTGAAGGGATTTCGAGTTCTGTTTTCGCGGCGAGTATCACGTTGTCAAGCACTTGTAAATTCGTAATGTGGCTGCCGCCGGGCGTATCGCGAATTCTCAGAAAGACATCGGAAGTTCTCGACTCGTTGCCGGCAATTGTGTTATCACTGACGCCGCGGTACGTTGAACTGATGCCGGGAAGTTGCAGCAGTTTTGAATCATCATCCCACCAGAGGTGAATAGCCACGGGATCGTTCAGGAAGAAGTTGGAGAGAATCTGGTTCCCAGACCCGTGTTCGATGTTAACTCCGCCTCTCTCAAGGCCATAACCTGCGAGGCCATTGCGTTCGAACACGTTGCCAAAGATGACCGTGTCCTGCGAATAGCCTCCCCAGATTCCGCAAATTGAATTGTCTGCGAATCGGTTACTGAGCAGTGTATTTCGTCTGCTGAAAGTCATTTCAAAGCCATGTGCGGCGGCGTAAGAAAGGTCGTTGGCGCAGAAAATGTTGTCATTGCATCCAAGGCCCACCTGGGTCAGCCCGGGAACGACAACCTCACCTATTGCTTCTCTTCCGGCGAATCCAAAGATGCCATCGCCACCGTGTGTGACTGAATTAGAAATAATCGTGTTGTGCGAGCATTGCTCGAACATCAGGATTCCCGCGGAATCCTGGCCGCGGTTGTAGACGCCGTGGCTGTAGCCGCGAATGCAGAAGTCGAACGCGTTGCGGGAGATGATGTTGGAATCCGACCGCCACATCGCCAGACCCCAGCCAGACAGGAACGAGCAGTCGTTATCGTAGATTCTGGCGAGGCGAACTCGATCAAGAATTATTCCGTTTTGTCCTTCCCGGATCACGACATCATGAATTACGGTTTCGCTCGACTTTTCAATGACAATTGCCCCACCATATTCCTCGCGCCAGGGTCGCTCATCGTTGTGGTGCGGGTACAGCCAATCGCTTGCATCTTCCGCCTCTGGGGTGCTCTTCAGGCGCTGGGAGTACATGGTTTTCAACGTTGAGTTTTCGATCGAGAGCAATTGGGTGTTGGTTGCCCAGATGCCGAGCTTGTAGCCGCAGATTCGCAGATCTTGAAGTGTGACATTGCGGTGGCCATTGACGCGAATTCCTACCCCGAAGAGCATGTCACGATCTACGAGGTTGTTATTCCCCAGCAGGATGCTCTCCGCCGCGAATTCAATGAATATGTTGTCTGCATCGATTTGAATAACCCCATTGCCATCTGAATCTTTGATGACAGTGCCTGCGGGGATCACAATCCTGCAACTTTCAGTAATACTGATATTGTCGCGATCAACTACAACCTCTGGAAGAGCAACTGCAGTACAACAAAGAAAAACGCTCGCGATCATGTCACGAGCGTATCAGAGTTCCTTGATAAAAGCCTGAAACTAGTGGGGCGGCTGTGCCGGTTGCTGAGGATACTGCGGTGCCTGATATTGAGCTTGCGGCGGATAGGGCTGCTGGGGCATCGGCTGCATAGGTTGCTGCTGCTGCATGTTGGGGTCATATGCACCCTGTGCAACGCGAGGGTCCTGACCTTCGGTCCCAGGAGCGCGATAGACCGGCTGCTGGGGCAATTGAGGCTGATTCTGATATTGCGGCGGGTTGTAAGGCTGATTTGTGTGCGACTGCTGTGACGCGTTGGTTTCTTCTTCGAGCGAACGCATGCCCTTCTTAAACTCGCTCATGCCGCGGCCGAGGTTTCTCATGACTTCCGGGACACGGCCGCCAAACAGCAGCAACACAATCACGAGAATTACGACGAGCTGAACTGGGCTGAATTCAAACCCGAATCCAAGCACCGGGCTGACGGCAGACATCAAAGGGGACATGGGGCAAACCTTCCTCGGTGATTACCGAACGTGAACCTTCCGGCCAATCGTAGCCTTCCTGTGGCGTGCATTCCTAAACCGACTGCACCAGATCAATGCATCTGTCGGCGAACAATTGCGTATTTGCAAAAAACAGGGCCGGAAACTGGTAGAAATGGCGCGTTATTGCCCAATCAGGCGTCGTTCGTACGCCTCCACCACATTGAGCAAAAGCATCGCCACGGTCATAGGCCCAACCCCGCCTGGGACCGGGCTGATCCATCCCGCGACTTGGCTCACGGGTTCAAAATCAACATCTCCGACGCTGCGGGATTTGCCATCGCTCCCTGTGACTCGATTGACACCGAC
>SXOY01000006.1 GCA_005776545.1 Planctomycetia bacterium
ACTGCAACCGCCCGTGGCACGTTTCCCACGAAATAGTTTGTCGCTGCGCTGAAAGTTCCTGTACCCGTTCCGCGCAACACAGAAACCGTACTTCCGGCAGTCATCACATTGGTGTTTGCCACGAGCAGATCCAGCTTTCCATCGGCGTTAACATCTGCGATGGCCGCGGACCACGGGTTGCCGCCGACTGCAAAGTTTGTGGCGGCACCGAAGGAGCCCGTTCCTGTTCCCAGCAGGATCGAAATGTTGTTCGCTCCCTGATTGACCGACACGAGATCCAGTTTTCCATCGCCGTTGAAGTCCGCGACTCCCACATATCTGGTCTGTGTACCCGCGGCAAAGTGTGTCGCTGCTCCAAAAGTGCCCGTACCCGTTCCAAGCAAGATCGAGATGTTGGCGCTGCCGGTATTCGCGACCGCAAGGTCAAGATTGCCATCCCCGTTCAAATCACCTGCCGCCACACAAAATGGAGTGGTCCCCGCCGCATAGCTGGTCGCCGCGCCAAAAGATCCTGTGCCTGTTCCCAGTAGAACCGAGATGTTGGCGCTGCTGGAATTCGCTACTGCGAGGTCAATTGCTCCATCGCCGTTGAGATCGCCTGCGACAATACTGGTTGGGGAGATGTTTACAGGAAATGTTGTAGCGATGCCGAAGGAATCTGGCCCGGTTTTCGGCAGAATGGCAACATTGTTGCTCCCATTATTCACCACCGCCAGATCGAGCATGCCATCGCCATTGAAATCTGCCTTCGCCAGAGCCTGCGGGCCGAACCGCATATTTATGGAACTCGCTCCGGCAAATGTGACTGTACATTGTGCTACGGCGAAGCCTGCACACAGCATTGCGATTGAAGCAGCCAGCATGACGCTGGATGTACTGGCAGAACCAATTCCGGATCGGTACGAATTCACTGATAAGTCTCCACGGTGACAATGGTCGCATTTCATGGTTCAGCACCCGATGCTAATTGCATCCACAAAATCAAGGTAGTCGAAGAAATCGATGTTCCCATCATGATTGAAATCAACCTGGCAGGCGTCCAACACTGCCAGACCCGCAGGGTTGCTCACGGTCGAACCGCAACTGTTTGTCACAACACAGGTCAAAGCCGACCCATTGTCGCTCAATGCCGCAGAACTGAACGAAACAGTCGATGTGGTGGCGCCGGAAACGACCCCATCATTGGTGAGATCTACGCCGTTTCGTTGCCACTGAAAGGTGAAGGCCGTTGGAGAAGTCGCCGAGACAGAGAAAGATGCCGCAGCGCCTGCGATGACGCTTTGTGTTTCCGGCTGTAGGCTGATAGCGGGCAGGGACGATGCACGAAACGCCACCAGTATGGACACGTTGTTGCTGCCATTATTCGCAACCGCAAGATCCAGCCTGCCATCGCCGGTCAAATCTCCCGCAGCCAGGCTGTACGGGCTGGTTCCAACAGCGTAGCTCGTGATAGCGCCGAATGTACCGGTGCCAGTCCCCGGCAGAATGGAAATGGAGTTGCTTCCAGAGTTTGTTACCGCGATGTCAAGCTGACCGTCACCATCAAGGTCTCGCGCGACCGCGAAGATTGGACTGTTTCCCACAGGGTAACTCGTCGCAGTCCCAAATGCGCCTGTACCTGTGCCAAGCAGTATCGAAACATCGCGGGTGGTGATATTTACAGTGGCTATGTCCACGTTCCCATCGTTGTTGAAATCCGCTGCCAGGACAGAAAACAGCTGTCTCCCAGCCAGATACGTGGTTGGCGCACCAAAACTACCAGTTCCCGTCCCAAGCAGAATGTAGAGATTCTGGTTGTCGCCATCGCCAACCGCAAGGTCAGCGTTTCCATCTTCGTTGAAATCCGCAGCGGTCAGGCAACGTGTGTTGACGCCAAGCTCGATACTAGATGTATAGCTGAACGTACCGAGGCCCGTTCCCCGCGCGATAGAGACAGATCCCACCGAACTGCTCAGTGAGAAGTTTGCTGTGGCAAGGTCGAGTTTTCCATCCCCGTTGAAATCCGCTGACGTGATAGTGCGAGGATTGGAACTGAGTGGCACGCTCGAACCGATGCCAAAAGTCCCCGTACCAGTCCCTATCAGTATGGAAATGCTGCTGCTGTCAACATTGCCGACCGCAATGTCCGGTCTGCCATCGTTATTCAAGTCCCCCACCGTCAGCGAGTACGGGTGCGAACCCACACCGATATTTGTCGCGGCTCCGAACGTGCCGAGACCCATGCCCATGAGAACAGAGACGTTGTTGCTGTCAGTGTTCGCCACAACAAGATCGAGCACCCCATCACTGTTGAAATCGGCGGCTTCAAGGGTATATGGACTCGTCCCTACCGGGAAACGTCCGGTGGGGTAGTACGTGATCGGGCATTGTCCGTATGATGCGGCGGACACCCATGACATCAACGCTGTTGTCCACGCTATTACAGAAAGAGGGGTTCGCACAGGTGCAGCTCCTGAGGTGGGTATGTCTATGCCAGGCCACATTTTCTGCCTCGAATTGCGGACCTGTATCAACGTGTATGCGTCAGGCCATTGTTGCAGTCACTGATTCAAATACTTCCTGCCGGCATCATAGCGCGATCCTCGAACTCCTATTCTTATGAACGGGATCTCTGTGGCAGTCGAAAAACGGTGTTGTTCTCGGAGGTGCGCTTTAGGTACAATGAAAAACCGCTTTCTACAAGAACTCAACCGCCGCGTACTCGTCTTTGACGGGGCGATGGGAACCAGCATTCACAAGCTGGATTTGACCATTGAAGGCGACTACTGCGGCTGCGAGAACTGCACTGAGATACTGGTCAAGAGTCGGCCTGATGTCATTCAGACGATTCATGAGAGCTTTCTTGCGGCGGGCGCTGATTGCATTGAAACTGACACGTTTGGCGCGAGTGAGCTGGTGTTGACCGAGTTTGGTATTGCAGACAAGACCTTTGAACTCAACAAACTCGCGGTTGATGTTGCGCGAGCGGCGTGCAAGAAATATTCAACCAGTGACAGGCCGCGATTTGTAATTGGGTCGATCGGTCCAGGCACCCGTCTCATCACGCTGGGAAACACCACCTGGGAGGAGATGTTCAAGAGCTATCGCCAGCAAGCGCTTGGGCTTCTTGCGGGCGAGCCTGCATCTGGAAACAAAGGCGGGTGCGATGCGTTCATTATCGAGACGTGCCAGGATCTGTTGCAACTCAAATGCGTGATCAACGCGATCCTCTCAGCGCTCAAGGAGAACAACCTCACACCGCTTGATGTTCCGATCATGGCATCGGTCACGATTGAAGCAACCGGTACCATGCTCCTGGGCACATCAATCGAAGCGGCCGCGGCAGCACTCCGTGAATTCCCGATTATTTCGCTGGGCCTCAACTGTGCCACCGGCCCAACCGAGATGGTCGAGCACGTTCACTATCTCACGCACAATTTCGGCGGCGAATCGTGTATTCCGGGTTTCTCGCGGCGTGTGAGCGTCATGCCCAACGCCGGGCTGCCCGTGCTGCTCGATGGCAAGGCGTCGTTCCCACTTGGGCCAAAACCGTTTGCTGAAGCGATGCTGCGGTTCATTGAGCAGGAAGGCGTCGACATCGTCGGCGGCTGC
>SXOY01000069.1 GCA_005776545.1 Planctomycetia bacterium
ACGACAAAACCGGTAAGGGCAATAATTCCAGCAATGAGTTTGGCAGGACCATTCACCGTTCATGCCCTTTCTCAGAATCTCCAATCAAGCCCAACGGTGCGCGCACCCTGGGACACTCCAGCTATCGGTTGCTGGTGATGACGACTCAACACGCGGGTGCGAATCGAGTAGACATTTTCTAATGATGCCGGAAAAACCGGAATAAACGGACCTTCTGGCTCTGAAATACCCGCAAACCGGGGGCCAGATCCTCTGATGAATTCTACCGACTCAACAGTGATTCAAAAAAAGAACGTAAACCTTTGCCAGGATTGACGTTACGAGATGCCATTGAGTGTGCTTTGGGAATCTGTGCATCAGCGATCGCTTGCGCAATCGTCCCTACCTGTTTTGACCATTTCAGCCTTGGATGGCTCAGAAGCAGAGGTTGCCGACGTCTGATTGACTGAGTGACTTCTGGTTCAAAACCGACAGCCCCAATGAATGCTGGCCTCAATGCGAGGAACCGGCCACACACCCCTGCGAGTCGAGTATGTACCCGCTGAGCTTCGGCAAAGTCTCGAGTCTGATTGACCAGGACCGAGATTTGCAATGGCCGCCGCAGAGAGGCGGACATTCCTGCCTGTGCCTGAAGCCGATTTTGCTCGAGGCACTTGATCAGTGCATAGGCATCAGTCATTGAGGTGGGTTCGGGGGTCATGACAACCACGATCGAATCCGCCGCGGCCAAGAGTGCCAACACCGCGCTATTAATCCCGGCGCCGGTATCAAGCAATACCGCATCGCTTTGGCGACCAATCGAGGTGAACCCCTTGAGAAGTCGCTGTTTTTCCGCTGGACCTAAGTCTGCAAGTCTGGAGATTCCAACTGTTCCTGGAACAAGGCGAAAGCCTCCCGGTGCATCGACTGCAATCGAGTCAATCGCCCGCCCGCTCATCACTGCATCGAGCCGCAATCCCGGTGTCAGACCACACATGACATCTGCGTTGGCCAGACCCAGATCGCCATCGATGAGCGTGATTCGAAGTCCAAGCTGTCGCATTGCGATCGCCAGGTTCACGCTCAGCGAAGTTTTTCCTACGCCTCCCTTGCCGCTGGTGAGCGCGATAACAGGAGGGGATTCTTGTGCGTATTCGCTGGCTTTTGTTGCAATATCTGCTGGTTTGCTTCCAGGCCCTGATACCCCACCTGCCGACATAGCCGACACCATGTGACGAAGCCTTGCGGCTTGATCGGTCGGGGTCGGAACCCCAACGCGACTCACTTGCCGCGGCGCGACAATGGCATCGCCAAAAGCACCTGAAACTGTGGAGTTGCTCACGACGAGAGTTCTCCTGCGAGGACTGCACGCGCAAGCCGATCTGCATTGGCCACTTCGATTTGGTCGGGAACTTCCTGGCCAGTGGTGACATATGCCACCGGAACTCGAGAGGTGTCAAGAAGATTGAGCACAGGGCCAAGTGTCACTGCTTCATCAAGCTTTGTGAGGATAAGCCCGGTCGGCTCCATGACTCCGAATTTCTCCATCGCCCGCTTCATCACCGACTCAGCTGACGATGCCGACAACACCATCAGTCGAGTCGTCGCATTGGCTGAATTGAGAAACTCAGAAAGCTCTTTGAGGCGAGCGGTGTCGTTATGGCTGCGGCCTGCGGTATCAACCAGCACCAGGTCGCACCCTTCGCACTCATTAACACATCCACGGATTTCACCTGGCGTCATGGCGACCTTGATTGAGATCCCGATGATATTTGCGTAGACACGCAGCTGGTCGATCGCGGCAATGCGGTAGGTGTCGGCAGTGACAAGCCCAACCTTGCGACCGTGCCGCAGTTTCAGAGTCGCCGCTAGCTTTGCAATTGTTGTTGTCTTTCCTACACCCGTGGGGCCAACCAGGGCGACCACTTGTGGAGCACCGGCGACCGGAGCCTGCGTACTGATCGGTGCTGCAACCGCAATACGGCTGGCGATTCTACGAACCAGGGATGAAAATACGAGTTCTCGATTCGCAAGTTCAGCGGGCGAAAGCTCATCTCGCACCTGGCCAACAAGCTGCTCGAGCAATTCAGGATTGACACCCGATTCCATCAGTTTGACATAGCAATCAAACAGCGGGTCGGGCAGGCCGCCGAGACCGATCGTTCCGACCGCTTTGCTTGCATTCGAGGCGTCGGAGGATTGGTGCCGCGTTGCCTGTAATACCTGTCCCACCAGGCGTTTGATCGACGAAAGTTCCTGCTCAATCGCCAATTTCGCACGATCATCCACCGGTTGGAAGTGAACCCGGGTCGAAGCCACTGTTCCCGAAGCCGTTCCTGATGCCGCCACCGCTGCTGCTTGCTCGGCATCCTCCAATTTGGGAGGCACAAAAGGCACGAACACTTCACGCGGTTTCTTCACAGTCTTGGCAGAACTTGAAATCGATCGTTCTGACCGTTCCCGGATTTCAGGAAATACCTGTTTTGGCGGCTCTTCGAGTGCAACACCTTGGCCTCGAACTGCCTGTGCTGATCCGGCCTGGACCTTGCGGTCAGCCTTACCTGCCAGAGGAGTTCCAGATGCAGTGATTTCCACAACTGATTTCGCGCCAATCCCCGCAACTCCACCGGACTTAAAAGTGCGAGTGTGCAAAATGACCGCTTCGCTACCCAGGTCTTTTTTGACCTCAGCGAGAGCATCCGCCATTGAATTTGCGCGATAGGTCTTCAGTTGCATTTTTCGCCATCCGTGGCTGCGATCCACAAATAACTCAGCATTTGCGACGACAACAGACGCCGCAAACCGCCAACACTCCGGTTGGCCTTCAGACATGATACCAACTCAATTCGCCAATTGCACGCTTTTTCTTACGTTACGCCGCAGATTCTACAAGCCCTGTCCGTTGCACACCTTCCGCTGGCGGCGGTGCTACCAGCGCCAACGACTGAACATCGACTTCCGCAGTAATTTCGTTGTAGCCCAGCACCACAATCCCTTTGACATGCGGCTCCAGCAACTGCCGCACAATTGCACGAACTGCGGGACTTGCGATCACAATCGGCTGGTACCCCGAATTTGTGACCAGTTGCACCGATCTCGCCAAATGTTCCGCATACCGCTTCGCGACACGGGCGGGCATGGTAAGGCTCGTCCCTGCCGCCCCTCTATCTATATACGCATTGATTTCATCTTCAAGGGCTGGATCAAGCGTGACACAGACCAGCCGCGGCCGAGTATCGCCGCTGGGATCGGGAACTGCGTACTGATTGCAGATTGCACGCCGCAGACTATTGCGGACATATTCAACCAAGACCTCAGGGTCTTTTGTCTTTGAGCCCCATTCCGCCAGCGTGTCCAGAATCGTCTCCATATCACGGATACTGACCCGCTCGCGCAAAAGTCCCTGCAACACTTTCTGCAATTCCAGCGGCTTCACGATCGCGGGGATCGTTTCTTCAACGAGTTTGGGACTCTTGACCTTTACACCTTCCACCAGATTGTTCACTTCATCACGTGTGAGCAGTTCTTCGGCATGACGCTTCACAGTCTCTGCGATATGGGTTACCAGCACGCTGGTCGGATCAACAACCGTGAAATTCAGAGTTTCTGCCCGCGTCCTGAGTGCAGGCTCGATCCACCATGCAGGCAATCCAAACGCCGGTTCACGTGTGGCCTCACCCTGCACGGTTCCAGACACCACACCCGGGTCCATCGCCAATACCTTGTTGATCCGCAAGCTGCCCGCTGCCACCGAATTACCTCGGATCTTGATGCGGTAATCGGTGGTTGGAATCTGCATGTTGTCGCGGATCCGCACCGGCGGCATCACCACACCCATTTCCAGCGCAAGCTGCCGCCGCGTGGCCGAGATCCGATCGAGCAATTCTCCACCCTGAGCAACATCCACCAGTGCAATCAAGCCCACACCCACTTCAAGTTCGAGCAGGTCCACCTTCATCAATTGTTCAATGGGTGCCGCATCCTGTGGCTTTGGAGCATCGGCCAATTCTTTGGCCTCTCGCAACACATTTGCACGAGAACGCGATGTTCCATATGCAACCGCGGCCAAGATCGCACCAGTCGCAAGCAGCGGCACAGTCGGAAGCGGAGTCAGTGAAAGCAATCCCAGGAACGCCGCGGTGATATACAACCCCTTTGGCTGACTTGCAAGCTGGTCGGTAAATTCGGTCCCCAGCTGCTCCTTTGAGCCAGAGCGGGTCACGATCAACGCCGAAGCAATTGAGATAATCAGTGCGGGAATCTGTGCAGTCAACCCGTCACCAATGGTCAATAGCGTAAACGTCTTGGCCGTTTGCGCTGCGTCCCAACCACGATCAACCATGCCGAGGGCAAAGCCGCCAGCGATGTTGATCACGGTAATCACAATGCCGGCAATCGCATCGCCACGAACAAACTTCGATGCACCGTCCATAGCGCCAAAGAAATCCGCTTCCTGCGAAATAGCCTCTCTTCTCCGCCGCGCTTCCTTCTCATCTATTGTCCCGGCATTCAGATCTGCATCGATCGCCATCTGCTTTCCGGGCATTGCATCGAGTGTAAACCTCGCTGCCACTTCCGAAATTCGCGTTGCACCCTTGGTAATGACAATGAACTGCACGATGATCAGAATCAGGAAGATCACAATGCCGACGAACATGGAATCGCCCGCAACAAACTTTCCGAATGCGAGAATCACATGTCCGGCAATTCCAAGCGCTTCTTCCGCACTCCCCGCGTTTGCCGACAGGATCAACCGCGTAGAGGCCACATTCAATACCAGTCGGTACAACGTTGTCGCCAGCAATAACGATGGGAAAACGCTGAAATCCAGCGGTTTTTCCATATAAATCGTTGTCAGGAGAATAATCACCGCGAGCGCGAAATTCAGCGATATCAGCACATCCAGCATCGCTGGAGGCAGAGGAATGAGCAACACGCCTACGAGCGCAATGAACGACACCGGCACAATGAAACTGCGCAGTGCCGCAATCTTGTACACCCACGCGGGAAACGTCCCGACTTTTGCCGCCGCCTCTGCCAATTCCTACTCCTTACGCCGCCTGTTTCTCAAGTCGATACACATACGCCAGAATCTCCGCCACCGCCTGATAGTGCTCAGGCGAAATCTCCTGCCCCACTTCTACGCCGTAATAAATCGCCCGCGCCAGCGGCGGGCGTTCCACAATCGGAATCGCGTTCGCCGATGCCACCTGGCGAATTCTCAGCGCGAGCAAATCCGCACCTTTTGCAACCACTTTTGGTGCTGGCATCGTCGCCGGATCGTACTGAATCGCCACCGCAAAGTGCGTTGGATTCGTCACGATCACATCTGCCTTGGGAACATCACGTGAAATCCGCTGCATTGCAATCTCTCTCGCCCGCCGCAGACGCTTCCCCTTCATCGTCGGGTCGCCATCCATGTCCTTGCGTTCTTCTTTGACTTCTTGTTTAGTCATCCGCAGGCCACGCATGAAGCTCCAGCGCTGGAACACATAATCCACCGCGCCAAGCAGCAGCAATATCAACAACAACCAGATCACCAGGTCAATCGTCATCGTCGCGATTTCTTTCATCGCCCCTGCCATCGTCAATGCCGGCAGCTCCGCAATCCGCGGCAGCAATTTCCACACATACGACGCGCCCACCACAAACACCAGTGCGACCTTGAGCACGCTGACGCCACTCTTCCCCGCATTGGAAATCCCAAAAAGCTTTTGAATCCCGGCGATCGGATTGAGTTTGTCCAAATTCGGCATCAATGGCTTAGTTGTCAGAATGAACCCAAACTGTCCCGCGTGCGCCAGGTACGTTGCCACCATCGCAATCGCGAGAATCGGTGCCACCGCCCATGCACCATTCATCGCCAGTCGTGTCAGCGTCTCTTGAACTCCGCCAATGGTCAGCGAATTCCCAGC
>SXOY01000070.1 GCA_005776545.1 Planctomycetia bacterium
AGGAAGAACGCAATAAACGCGTTCTCATCAGCCTGCACCCGGATCGGCACCCACACAGTCGAGCTTTCCGTCGTCGTGTGATCGCGGCGTTTGGAATCGTCCGCGGTATTCCGCGTGGTGGTCCCCGTGCGATACTCGGTGATCGCTTCCTGGCGAATTGTCTCTGCAGTCCCAAGATAAGAACTTGTAACAATCACCGTCGTCGCGCCGATCTTGCGTGCAAATCGTTCCAGTTCGCCATCGCCCGGACGCACACGGTTGGTCGTGCGGAATTCCGAACGGCCCAGCAGATCTACATGCTGCGGCGGCGTAGAAACCTGCAAACCCTTGAGCATCTGTGCTTTGAGCCGCGACTTCTGATCCGCCGACCAGTCGTCATAGTGAGTATCGCTTTTTGCGAGTCGCTCATTGATCTCATTGAGAGTCTGATTCACTCGATCCCACGACACCTCTCGAATCTTGATCGGTGCATCCATCGACAATGGCGATGCAACCGCTTCGCTCTTGCGGAATTCATTTTCCCATACCGATGGGTGTGCGCAGCCGGACATCAAAAGAAATGAACCCGCAGCCAGTGATACTGCGACAGCGTGACGAGCGTGTTTCATGACAGAACTGTACTGAGGGTGCGGGCGGCAAGCGACGATCCAATTTGTCACAATTTTTTCGACAATGGTCAAATACCTACCTATCATCGTCGTTCGCGCAGAGCGGATTATGTTCGCTATCTCGCTAGGTATGTGCTAGGATTGGTGTCAATCCGGTCGGGCCGTGTGGTTCGCGGTGCTGGCACCATCTTGTCACGTTGAAAGGTTTTTTGGCTCTTATGAAGATGAATCTACTCGCAGTGACAGTGGTCGGATCAGTTCTTGTGCTCGGAGGCTGCGACGAAAAGAAAGCTCCCGGTGCCGATCCAGCCAAAACAGTCGGTGACGCAGCTGGAAAAGCCGTCGATTCCACCAAAGACGCTGCTGCAAAGGTGGCTGATGTCACGAAAGACGTAGCCTCCAAAGCGGCAGATGCCACTAAGGAAGCGGCTACCAAGGCCGCCGATGCGACCAAGGACGCCGCCAACAAGGCAGCCGAAGCCGTCAAGGGTGCACTTGACAGCAAGATCAAGGATGCTGCTCAGGGATACAGCGCAGATCTGTCAAAGCTCGCCGATAGCCTCGGCGGAATCAAGAGCATGGACGATGCCACCAAGGCATTCCCTGGAATCAAAGACCAAATGACCAAGGTCTCCGCATATGTTGCGACCCTCACCGCGGCACCAGCAGATATCAAGACCAAGCTCATGGCTGACTTCAAGCCGCAGTTTGACTCAGCAGTGAAGAAGTTCAAGGTCGAAGCCGACCGAATTTCCAAAGACATGATCCTGTCAAAAGTCCCAGGCCTCACCGACTCAATCAAGAACTTCAAACTCTTCGAGTAATTCGACAGTCAGACATTTCGATGTGATTGAACACGCAGCGATTCATCCCGCTGCGTGTTTTTCTTTGATGGAACGCGTATTCTCCAGCATGCTTGCCGGAACTGCGGGCCAACTTCCAACAAAGATCGAAGAGCTTTTGCCGCGGGAACTGGCGATTCAACTCGATCGCCTTGACTTGGTCAGCCGACGGATACTCAATGGCCGCCTCCCCGGCGAACGCCGCTCAAAACGCCGCGGACGCAGTGTAGAGTTCGATGATTTTCGCGAATATTCAGCGGGTGATGACCTTCGGCATATCGATTGGAACGTGTTCGCCCGACTTGATCGGTTCTTTGTCAAGATATTTCGTGAAGAGGAAGACCTGTCACTGCATGTGATCGTGGATTGTTCCGCGTCAATGGATGCCGGAATCCCAAACAAACTGGTGTGGGCACATCAGGTGGCAATGGCGGTTGGTTACATTGGCTTGGTGAACCAGAATCGCGTCGCAGCAACTCTGGTCGGCGTGCCCGGCAATTCAGGTGTCATGCGTCTTGCTCCCATGCGAGGGAGAACATCACTCTCGCGGCTCGGTGCAGTACTGCTGCAGTCTCTTGAACAATCCACGCGGCACAAATCCATTGCTGGTCCGAGTTTCTCTCAAGCAATCAAGAAGGCTGGTATTTCACACATAGATCGCGGCGTGGTGCTGGTGCTTTCAGATTTCCTGACCGAGGATGGAACGACTCAGGACCTTGCCCCTGGAATGAGCTTGCTATCGGCTCTCACAGAAAAAGGCGCAGATGTATATTGCATGCAGGTTCTTTCCCCAGGCGAAATCGATCCATCGATCGAACGCCCACGAGGGCTGCTGGGCGACCTTCGCATGCTCAGCGCGGAATCTGCAAAAGCGACGGAAGTGACTGTGACACCGGGTCTTATCTCTCGCTACCAGAACCACCTCGCCGGGTTTCAAAATTCGTTGAAGGCGCTTTGTAATTCCAAGGGCCTTCACTTGCTCAACGCAAGGACCGATATCAAAGTTGCTGATCTCATCCTCCAATCCCTCCGCAGGGGTGGGTTGCTTGGATAGACTTAGGGGCTTTTGATCCAGACGCCGGCATAGCTCAGTGGTAGAGCATCGCTTTTGTAAAGCGAGGGTCGCAGGTTCAACTCCTGTTGCCGGCTTTGATTTCCAGGCTTTGGCGCCCAAAAGAGCGTTGCCAGGCCTCGATTTGCTGCGTACCCTTGCTCCCACTTGGGCGGATACCGAAGTGGACAAACGGGGCAGATTGTAAATCTGCTGATTAATTTCTACGGGGGTTCGAATCCCTCTCCGCCCACTTTTCAGTTTCAAGGCGAGTGCTGAAGTCGTTCGCCTGTTTTAGGGGCCTTTCCCCACCGAAGTCACAGATATTGGCTACGAACCCGACCTGTTCTATTTTGACTCGCTCTTCAATCGTGTTGGTGGCGATTTTGCTTGTCATTTGGGGAACCAGTTTTTGGCGTCATGCGTCCTGGGTTCGCCGAAACGGTACCTGGATTGCGCCCCCTGGCACAGGAATGATGGAACTTCACACCAAAATGCAGATTTGGGAAATTGGCAATGGCAAGTTCGAAGCGTCAGTCTCTCATCTACTGAGCGCGGTGATTCCAACAGGTTCATCCGCCGCCGGAGAGCCCAGAAATGAATCAAACCTGCAATGGCGACCTGCTGCGCCCGCACGAATCCGATCGTGGGATAGCCGCTGGCATCTGTCGCGCTGGGACCATTGGTGTCTGGGGGAATTGGGCTGCTATGAAACTACCGGTGGCGGATCAACTTCCCGTGTTTTCTCTGTACCATTGTGGCTCTTGGTTGCCATTGTGGGAATCCCTTGCTGGATCTCGCTTGCCAAAGCAATTCGAAAACGAAACAGGATGCGGCGAGGTCTTTGCCATGTGTGTGGGTATGACCGGCGTGGAGTAAATGTCGAAGCCGTCCCGTGTCCGGAATGTGGAACACTGGCGAAGTAGGCTATTTGAGTTTCGCCGCTAATTGCCGCAGCGATGCGGCATCACCGCCAATCAGCTGAGATTCCATTGACAGCCGGCAACGATCAAACGCTGCCGGTGACACCATCATTGCCAGTGGCGAAATGTCTCCATCAATTGCAGACATCCTGTGCAACAGTTTGCGTTCGGTTGCGGACACACCAAATGCCTGAGCGAGCCTTTTGAACGCTTGCTCTTCGGCCGGTCGATTTCTTGCTCGTTTGACAAGAACCCAGACAAGTGCAATTGCCCCCACAAAACAGAGTCCGCTCAGCCACATAAAATAATTCGGATCAGCCGCAGTTGGTGGTGCCGCCACCTGACCATTGAAAATACGCACCGGTTCTGGAGCAGCAGCCAAGACAGACTGAATCAGCGGCATCATGCGTGTACTCCAAAGTCTGGCGTAGAGAACTCAGATTTCAACTCTGCAGAAAGTCGCCTTGCTGCCGCAACCGCTCTTCTACGTACGTGGCCCTCTGTATCGTCTCTCGCAACAGTCGACAGTGCCTTCGAGACTTCACTCCACGCCTGGCCCAAATGCGCCTGACCGCTGCCGCACAACACTCTTTCGGCCGCCCACACACCCGACAATCGATGAAGTGCGCGATCGTCATGGAGCATACCCAGCAATGCGGAGACTGCATGGGGTTCATATACACGCACTGGCTTAGCTTCAAGGATCGATTGACTTGCAACAAGCAACCCGCGAATAGAATTTGCCTTGACTCGCGGCGAACTGTCCTCACACCGCTCCATCGCTTTTCCGGTAATTGAAGGAGTTGCTGCGTGTGCCGTCCGCAGGAGTGACTCAATCGCATTGGCCCGTACCCGTGGTTCTTCGTTGTCAGCTGCAACGAGGAGCGTTGGGATCGCTGTCGGAGTGCGGCGAAGCAACGAGATTATTGTCGCAAGAATGCGAGGGTCCTTGGTTGTCGCCTCGCCATCGAAACTCGATTGTGCCATGCTCATAAGCACATCAGAGAACTCGGGGACAAGGGCGTGTCGCCTGATGAAGTTGAGAGCTCGCATCTGCTCATCAGTAGTTCCACTCTCAAGCGCAGTTCTCAGCGACGAAGTTACAACTGCTCGATCTTCAGCGAGCGATCGCCATGAGTACATTCGAGATTGCGTTGAATTGATATCGCCACCGGTCAGTCGCTCAAGTTCCTGCTTCGCAAGTTCGCGTACGCACGCATGTGGCGAACGCGTCAGTTTGGCGGCATGTCGGCTGTTTGAGGTATGCATCTTTCCCACGCCAACAGCCGACCAGCGAATCATGGCGCCGCGAGCCAGCGTCTCATTGGAATCAAAAGCCGAATCGAGTAGGTGAGCTGAGGAAGCAATTGAAATCAGTCGACGTCTCGCGAGTGTGCTGCACGCCGCCAAGGCGTGTGTCGAAAGATGTTGAAGGTAAGACTCTGAGGGCCTAAACGACTTCACAATGATCGTCAGGCCGCACAGGGCCGATTCCGACAGATGCGGCAACATCGCTGGAAGTGGGAAAATCGTCTCCGGCGAATTTGCCAGGGTCTGAAGCCTGGCGCTGCGTGCAGGGCGAATCGCTAAGTGACCGCGGTCCAGAATTGGAAGATGGTCTGAGATCGCCGTTGTATGAACCAGTCTGTCTAACGATGCTTGTGAGAAAGTTCTGAGAAACAACCACTGCCAAGCTCGAAGTCGCGAAAGCTGGTTTGCCCGATTCCTCAAGCAGGCCTGAAGTGGATTCGGATCACTTCCCATTGACTTAGCAAACCAAGCTGTAAGTTCTGATTTGCATCGGAGGGTGGACGGATCCAAGAGCGCGAATGCGGCAGTGAAGGGCGCTTTGGAATCTTGGGGTGCCTTGGAAATCGAAATGGCAACCTGATTACACAAATCGGTCCGCTCCGCCAGAGTAAGTCTCGCCGCGGACTCTCCTCCATATTCGATCGCAAACGCGTTGGCAAGCGAAATGAGACTTCGCTCAGCGCAAGTGATAACTCGCGAATTTGGATCTTCCAAAAGGGCTACGACAATTGGCGCAAGTTCATGTGAGACAAAATCTTGCGCAACAAGTGCCAAGGCGATTCGTTCACTGCTGTGGGGGGACTTGGCCGCCTCAAAACTGGCCTCGCGAACTCGGCTTGGTGATATCAGCGTCGCCTGTTCGCGAGCAGATGCGGGGAGGCGATCCCATTTGCGCAAAACTTGCACCAACGCAGTATCTGCAACCGACAGGTGTGGATTTCGGTACAACCACCACACAACGCGCATTTTGTCCCACCAGTTAATGGGGTTTGTAATTGGTGGCGATTGAGGAATTGCCAATGAGACAAGTAGATCCGCCAGTGGTCCCGATTCATCTGGAGCGCAATGAGCCAGACCATGTGTCAATGCGGCAAGACGCAAGTTCGGCGGCAGGGACTGAATTTTTTCGATTCTTTTCAGAATTGGGCAAATGCTCCTTGACAACAGCCCCAAAATTATGGATGCTGTGCAAACCGCGTGGGGAAATGCGGTTCATGTTTCGGACAGTGTAGCAAAATCGGCAGTTTCTGACTGGCAACGTGACAGAACTGTTGAATGCAATGCAAACACTCCCGCTTCCTGAACCAAATTACTTCAGCGCGATCCCCGAATCTTGCCAAGCGTGGTTGGCAGGAGAGACAATTTGGGGCCTGATTCGGGAGCTTCGCTGGACATCGCCAGAGCCTGTATGGGCACCTCCTGGGAGGGAGCAAAGGGATGTTTGGAAGGAGTCATGATGACTGTTTCTCCCTCAAAGTGGAGCTCGCTGGCACCGAAGCCGGCGTATGGGTTCCTTGGAAATTACCAGGTGCTTCTGTACGGACGGGCTTTACACCCCGAACCATTTCAATTGCGTGCCCGACGCGTCGTGAAAGAGTCTTCGTTCGAAGCTGAAGGCTGGATCATGCGTGGAAGCCATGTGCTGTGCTTCCGGCGCGGGCATTTTTGTGCCTCTGAATTGGCGACCAGCCAGCATCGCGACCTTCCGACCGCGGGGTTGCTCAACGGCTTTTTGTGCAACGGTGAACATGAGTTTGACCACACATTCCCGAATGCCTGCAAGTACTACACAAGTGTTCAGAGCGAAGTCATGAACGAGACGATGTTTCATGCCACCTATGACGAACTGCTCGGATTTGGCAAAGAGAAAAACGCATTGATCCATACATTTGAGGATCAGGCTGGGCCATGTCTGTCGATGCTCGATTTCGAAACGAGCGTTCGCGGTGCACATATCGACTCATACCACTTGCTTGCATCTGGCGGCATCGTTCTTCGCACCCAGTCACTGTTCGAACTGCTTTGAATCAGCCGCCCATCTTCAATTCAACACAACCGGTGCTGGGCGCCGGTTGGTTTCATTCTTGGGGCTATTCCTTTGGCTCAGTTTCCGTTCTGATTGCTTTGCCAGCATCAAAGGTGAACTTAAGAAGCCTTCCATCGGCTGTCACAAGGATACTTGAGCTTTCGCCTTTAGACTGCGCTGGTGTGATAGTCACAGCAGTAGCATTCTGGCCGATGCGGCGGAACGCCAGCGCCTGCCCAGTTTCTGAAAGGACCAGAAGTGTTGACCGTACATCGGTCATGCTTGCGAGATTCGAGCCGGATTTACTCGGAACGTAACTTGTGATTAACACTGCGGTATGCGGCTTTCCATTTCCTGCAAGGTCTCCAACCGCAAGCTTGGCAGTTGCGGTTCGCTCGGTCGCCGTATCCACCCGGTATTTCCAAAGTCGCTTTCCCTCTGGGCCATACCCGACAATCGAAACTCGACCCAGTCCGGCACTTGAAGTTGTCTGATGGACGATTGACCATTGATCAAAACCAAAATCAAATCCGGCCACAGTGCCATTGGCGGCGAATTCAAGTGGAAGACGCCTGTCGAGTCGACCATCTGAATGGAAAATCGCAAGTCCCGCCGGGGGTTCCGTTCTATTCAGTGGTGCTACGAGTTCCAGTGTCCCATTGCGATCAAGATCCACCATACGAGAGAGTGAAGAATAAATCGCCGTTCCCGCCGCTGTTCCCACGGGCTTGAGGGCCAACGCCTCAGGGGAGTTATCATCTACTAAAGGGAATGTCCCGCCCATATCTTCCGGTTCAACATCCGCCTGCTCTGCAAGCTCCGACCCTTCATGGATCGGCTTACCATCAAGCAAGTTCTGGATTCGGAGCGCGAATTCGCTGGCATGCCCAGGTGAATATCCGGTGACAACATCCTGAACCTTGCCATCCTTGTCAATAAACACCACGCATGGAATAGCGTTGACATTAAAGTCCGTACCAATTGTGCCATGAGGATCGAGAGCTTGGCGAATCGATACCTTCTTCTTGTCAAGGAACGCTTGTATGTCGGCCGCGGACTTATCCGCATCACCATTGACGCCCAGCACAGTGACCGGTTGTCCTTCGAATTTCGTTGCCAGGTCCTGCAATTGAGGCATTGCTGCCACACAGGGGCCGCACCAGGTTGCCCAGAAATCTAATACCACCACACGGCCTTTGAAGTCCGCTAATGAAATGGGCTTCCCCTCACAATCGGTTGTTGTGAAAGCTGGAGCGACATTCTTGAGCATGTCCCGTTGTGCGGCGGCCGATCGATCGACCTTGTGAAATGCGTTCGTCTTCTCTGCATCCGGCGGCGGAACAAACACGAGTGACTCATCACCAAGTTCCGCATCGATTTTAATCTCTGAAAACGTGTGCGTCAGGACTGCAGACTTGAATCTCGCTGGCCCGTGAAACCCGGACTCTTCTTCCTGCTGTTCCTGTTCTTTTTCCATCTCGCGTGCCATGACGTTGTACGCTGGGCCAAAGTCCACAACGGTGCGGCCGACCAATCCAGTTGCATCATCAAACCATGCGTTGAATGGAATCGGGAGCGACCCAGGATCGCGCGAATCCGAAAGCACCAGGAAATACACAGTGGTGCCCGGTATGTCGTGAACGGTCTCGGGAGCCGAGCCAAGCACTTTTATTGCACCCACAAACAGGTTCTCAAGGAGGCCATCTCCCGCCGCGAAAATACGAAGTGTTGGTGGCACAAGGACCGAGTCCTGCATCTGCGAGATAACGGCATCAAGCGAACTGTCCAGTGGGGTTGTGGTATATTGCTTGAACTCTCCCTGATAATTTGTGATTGCCTTGCCATCACTTGCAAATGCCATGCGATCGCCCTTCACCAGGCACATGTTTGGGCGCTTGAATCGCACGATTACTTCTGAGGTCTTTTCGCCGCGGCTTTCTCCGTCCTCAGTGACGGGTACAAATAGAGTCGTTGTCTTGTCCTGATAGGTCTTGATCGCGACATAGGCCGATCGCGCTCTCGAAAGTACTTCCTGCGCCTTGGCGACACTTGCAGCGGTCATCGCGGCTGGTGCGGGCATCGCCGGTGAAACAGCGGGGGGCGTCTCTTTTTCAGGTTCGGCAGGCTGCCAAACCGCGAAAGTCTGTGCCGCAACCAAGAGCGAGAGAATTGATAGGCGATTCATGATGTGATCCTCAATGGCAGTATACTGACTGATTGGGGTTCGGTTTCAACAGATTACACCGATGCCGGATGCCAGATAGTCTTCATTTCAACAAATGGCTCGATCCACCACGCAGATTCCGCATCGCGAGCGGCCCAGTCGACCTGTTCGCGCACAACAACCCGCTTGATGTTCTCGGCAACGCCTTTGCGGAGCAACTCCCGCTCGGTCTTTGTCAAACCTGCCGCGTGTACGCCGTCTACTTCGCGATGCGAAGCAATGTACGGAAGCAGTTCCGCACGCGAGCCGGTGAGTATGTTCAAGACACCAGCGGGAACATCGCCGGTTGCACAGATTTCGCCGAGGACGACGGCTGGGAGCGGATTGGTTTCACTCGCGTTCATGACCACTGTGTTTCCCGAAGCAAGCACGGGAGCGACCAGCGAAACAAGACCAAGCAATGATGGCGAGTCGGGGCAAACTACGCACACTACGCCGGAAGCTTCCGGGACTGTGAAGTTGTAGTGGGGGCTGGAGACGGGATTGTTGCAGCCGAGCACCTGGGCGAATTTGTCAGCGAATCCGGCAAAGTAAATAAGACGGTCGATGGAGAGTTCGACTTCAGCACTTGCGGCGAGAGCCTTTTTGCCCTTGACAGGCTTGTCAACGGAACTAATGAGCGAGGCGAACTCGTCGCGGCGACTTTCGATCATTTC
>SXOY01000071.1 GCA_005776545.1 Planctomycetia bacterium
GATGCTTGCAACGGTCAATGAACTTGCAAACCTTCCGGATGTGCTCAGTGTTGCAGTGGGTGCATGTAAAGACAGTGGAATCGAGGTTACCCGGGCGGAAATGGTGGAGTACATCTGGAACCATCGCGACGAGTTTGCGCCGGCGGGTCATGGCCGCCGCGGGGCGTTCTTTGCCAACTTCGTCCGCATGGCTTTACCTGAGGGACAGACCGAACATCTTCAGGAAAGCATGGCATTGGCACAGGAATCCGTTGCAACTGAAGGTGGTCCAGACAACGCAAAAAGCCTGATTTCCGCGGCACACGCCATGCTCAATGCTTCGCCAGCTCTTCCTTCCAAATAATTTCAACAAAATCGCGATCTGCGTTGCGCATGAGGGCACAACTTCTCGTTCTGAGTGGGTCCTTCGTCCGGCCGTCCCGATGTCAGGTGATGTAGGGTGCGGAATGAACGAACTCAAAAAGAGGGTCTCAACATGTCTTGCTCAACAATCAAGTCTTGCTCGGCTTCGCTCATTCTGGCAGCACTCGCAGGCACCGCTTTCGCGCAGTGTCCGTTGACGTTCAGTGCTTTCACAACGGTGTCCGCCGGCACTGCGCCTCTGGCGATGACTTCCGCTGATGTCAACGCCGACGGAAAGCTCGATCTGATCTTTGCGAATAGCGGCAGTGCCAGCATCTCCGTGTGTATGGGTAATGGCAACGGGACCTTTGTCGCCGCGGTCAACTACGCCGTTGGCTCATCACCAGTAAGCGTTGCCGCAGGGGACCTCAATGGCGATGGCCGGCTCGATCTGGCTGTGACCAATTTCAGTTCCTTATCGGTGTCTATCCTGCTCAACAACGGAAATGGCACGTTCGCGACTGCGGTGCCATATGCATGTGGAAATAATCCCCGACAGGTTGCGATTGCGGACCTCAATGCCGATGGAAGGTTCGATCTCGCGGTATCAAATCAGGGTGCTGGCACCGTTTCAATTCTACTGAACAACGGTGGCGGCGTCTTCGCCCCCAAAGTCGATTACAACCCGGGAACGAATCCGTACGGTGTCGGAATTTCCGATTTCAACAACGATGGCGTGCTCGATCTTGCGGTAAGCAGAGGTGGTGCTGGCGGCAGCGGCGGCGTCTCGATTCTTCGAGGCAATGGCGATGGGACTTTTCAGGCTGCAGCAAACACTGGCGCGGGCGGCGGCACGTTCACTCAATTCGCCGACCTGAACAAAGATGGACTGGAAGATCTTGTCGTTCTGAATCAGAACGCCGGAGCGGTCTTCATGCAACTTGGTAATCCAGATGGAACGTTCCAGGCGGCAACCTCAGTCGTTGTGGGCGCTGGATTAGTAAGCGCCTCGCAAAATGTTGGAATCGCTGATATCAATGGCGATGGCAATCTCGATTTCGCGGTGCCGGTCTTCGGCGCTGCATCGGTGCAGGTGTACTTGGGCAATGGCAACGGCACGTTCAGTGCAGCCTTGACATTTGCGACCGGTACTGAGCCCACGTGTGTCACAGTCGGAGATTTCAACGGTGATGGCTCGCCTGACATTGCATCTACGAATCGTACTCCCAACCAAGGCTCAGTGCTCATCAGCACCACGCCAGTCATCAATTACATCGCTCACCCAATCAATTGGTCGATGATCATCGGCGGCAATATCACGATGGGTGTGACCGTAAACGGCACCGCGTTTCAGTGGTACCGCAACGGCGTGGCGCTGACCAATGATGGTCACTTCTTCGGAACCAGCGATGCGATCATGCATATTCTGGGGATTCTCCCAGCCGATGCCGGTTTCTATCACTGCGTCGTTACCAACGGATGTGCGATCAAGCCCAGCAATACCTCACTTGTCGCGGTATACAACCCCTGTCCGGGTGATTTCAATGCCGATGGCGTCATCGATTTCTTTGACTACCTCGACTTCGTAGATTCCTACAGCGGCGGCTGCTGATTCGCGGAACAACTTGACAAACAAAAAACCGAGCGTGCCTGTGACGCTCGGTTTTTGTGTTTTGAATTCAGACGGCAAGTAGAATGGACGAAGAGATCAGGCAGCGCGACGTTTGAGGCGGACTGCTTCACCGGCGAGCTTCAGTGCTTGAACGATGCGGTCTACTTCAGTTTCGGTGAGGTCGTTATAGAAGGGGAGCGCGATGGTTCGCTCGGCGATTGACTCGGCGGCAGGGAACATTCCCGGCTTGAAGCCGAATTGACGTGCATAGAACGGCTGGAGGTGGATGCATGGGAAGTAGTCTGCTGCCCCGATGTTCTGTTCACGCAATGAGCGGATGATGGCATCGCGCTGATCGAGCGTGAATTTTTTTGCGAGTTCAACGATGTAGACGAACCAGGACATTGTGCCGCTGGATTGCGGGCGAAGTGAGGAGAGCCATTCGATATCTGCGAGACGCTGCTGGTACATTTGCGCAACAGAATTTCGTTTTGCGAGAATTGAGTCGAGTCGCTCCATCTGTCCGACACCGATGGCGGCGTTTATTTCGCTGAGGCGATAGTTGTAGCCGAGGCGTTCGTGTTTGAGCCATGAACCCATGTGGTTGCCAGTTGGACTGGTGGTGGGGCTGGTAGTTGAGACAGGAGTTCCGATGGGACGACCCTGGTTTCGCAATGAGCGGCAAAGTTCGGCAACGCCAGAGTCGTTGGTGACGACCATGCCCCCTTCGCCGGTAGTGATTTGCTTGTTTGGATAAAAGCCAAAGACGCCAGCGGTGCCAAACGAACCCGCTGGTTGTTGCCCGAGGGTTGCGCCCAGGGCTTCGCAGCAATCTTCGACGAGCGAGATGCCGTTGGCGTCGGCGATTTTCGCGTAGAGGTCCATGTGCGTGAGTGATCCAAAAGTCGCGACGCCGACGATGGCCTTGGTTCGGCTGTTGACCGCAGCTTCAACGGCGATGGGGTCCATGTTCAGACTGACTGGATCAATATCAACCAGTTTTGGAGTAGCGCGTTGAAAGAGAATGCAGTTTGCACTGGCGACGAATGAAAACGGAGTTGTGATGACCTCGTGGCCTTCAGAGATACCAAGTGACGACATGACGAGATGAAGGCCGCTGGTGCCGGAATTTACCGCGATACCAAAGCGGCAGCCTGCGCGCTGCGCGACGAGCTGTTCGAAACGCTCAACCATGGGACCGATCGAGAGTCGACCAGACCGAAGGACGGCGAGCACGAGTTCTTCTTCTCGCTTGGTGATGTCAGGACGAGAAAGCGGAATTTCGCTGAGTGTGGGAGCAATGGGCATTGAAGGCATATCAAGGTGTTATCGGCCAAACAACACCCACGGGTTCAGCGAGCCAGGGGTACAAAAAAAGGCCGGGAGAGACTCCCGGCCCAATGGTGACTGAGTTGTAGATCAACCGTTGCGGATGGACTCAGATTTGAGGCGTTCGTACATACCGGCGAGCGTTGTTCCCGACCATTCGTGGCCGCAGCTTGGGCCAAGATCAAGACCTGGTGAAGATTTGAGCTGAGTAGACAGTCGTTGGTGCGCGGTGATCACGGTGGAGTGGTTTGGCCGCCGCATGGCTCGAGCGATTTCGGGGTAGCTCATGGTGGTAAGCTCTCGGGCAATCTGGACGGTGAGGGCGCGGGCGAGAACGACTCGCTTATGGCGACCAGAACCAGCGAATTCGGTGGGGTCAACGTGCAGCTCGCGGCAGACGGTGCTCATGATGGCGTCGATCGTCACTGCGCGGCGAGGACCCGCAGGGCGATCGCTTGCTTCGCCAATGCCCAGGGCGGTTCGAACGCTGAGCATGCCGATGGTGGTTGAGCTTGAGTTGTCCAGCAATCGATGAGCGGCTTCGACTTGCGTGATCACGCCTTCGATTTCGCGAATGGAAGAGCCATTGCCAGTTCGTTCAGCGATCAGGCCGATGGCGCCGCCTTCAACGGCAAGGCCGCGGCGTGTGGCAAAAGC
>SXOY01000072.1 GCA_005776545.1 Planctomycetia bacterium
ATGCGTGTTAAATACGGGATGCGTGAGAATCTCGCTGCGCCGTGCAAATGGCCCAGGAATCTCCACGTGTCCAACCAGAAGCGAATCCGCTGTTTCAGAATTCGTGCCACCAAACGCCGTCAACAAATCTGCAATATCTTCGCGGCGGGTCGTCTCATCGAGCGATATTCCGACTGTGCCATCACCAAAGTCGCGAAGGTTGATTCCCAGCGCCAACGCGGCTTGCATAACAGTTGCAGAACTTCGCGAAGGTTGAACGCGGATCGTGTCAAAGAACACCGGAGTTTTAACCGTGTGCCCAAGTTTCTTCAGCCCCGCCGCGAGTGCCGCTGTAAATGAATGTACTCGCTGCGCAATTCGCCGCAAACCCTCTGGTCCGTGATACACCGCATACATGCTCGCCATAATCGCAAGCAATGCCTGCGCAGTGCATATGTTACTTGTAGCTTTTTCACGCCGAATATGCTGCTCGCGTGTTTGAATCGCCATTCGCAGCGCCGGGTTCCCCTGCGAGTCTCGCGACACGCCGATAATCCGCCCGGGGAGTTTGCGGGCATGCTCCGCCTTAGTAGCAATAAACGCTGCGTGAGGGCCTCCAAATCCCATTGGAACCCCAAACCGCTGAGAACTCCCAACGCACACATCTGCACCAAATTCTCCCGGCGGCTTGAGCAGCGTAAGTGCCAGTAGATCGCTTGCAACCACAACATACGCCCCAGCTGCATGCGTGCGATCGGAAATCGCCTGGTAGTCCTCAACGCGCCCATCCGTTGTCGGATATTGCAACAACACGCCGCACAGATCGGAATTGTCAAAGTTGAACGCGCCAACATCGCACACGACTACCTTGATATCGAGGCCATCTGCTCGAGTTTGGACTACAGAAATCGTCTGCGGATGACAATCGCTCGCAACATAGAACGTCTTGCGAGATTGCCCTGCGATTCCAAAACACATCGCCATCGCTTCGGCGGCAGCTGTTCCCTCATCGAGCAAGCTGGCGCCCGCAAGTGGCAACCCCGTAAGGTCTGAAATCATGGTCTGAAAATTCAACAATGCCTCTAATCGCCCCTGAGCGATCTCGGCCTGATATGGGGTGTACTGCGTATACCAGCCTGGATTCTCCAGAATATTGCGCTGAATCACCGGTGGAGTAATGCAGTCGCTGTAGCCCATCCCGATATACGACCGAAGAATCTTGTTCTGACTGGCTATCTCTCGAAGCCGAAGTGCGGTTTCGTGTTCGCCTGCCTCAGATGTGTCAATGCCCTCAAGCCGCAACTGCCGACGCACACGGATCGCTTCTGGCACAACCGCATCGGTAAAGCTCTCAAGGTCGGCATACCCGAGGAGCTGGAGCATTTCGCTGATTTCGGCTTCGCTTGGACCAATGTGCCTATGGGCGAAGGTATCAGATGCGTTCAGTATTGAACGAATTGCCCCAATGGTCGGAACCGAGGTGTTACGCGGCGTTGAGAGTGTTGGCATTGGTGAGCAGATTCCCGCTTTTTGATGTGTTTTGATGAGGACTGAGTAATTGGGCAATGATAGTCGCCTGCCCCCCGATATTCGAAAGCCAACGACAGCATGGATACACCGTATTCACTGGTTGAATTGCCAAGCCTCGTGTACGAGAATCCTCCGCAAAGTCAGTGTATTGCCCGTGCCCGTTACCGGACTCGACTTGTTTTTCCTCCTGACAGGGTCGGCAGAGTTGATCCTAGTAAAGTGCCGGGCAACAATACCGGATATATGGATACACAATACACTCTTTCCGTCGCCTGATCGAATTCCATCGGTGCAGGAACGAGGTATTTGTGAATCCACGAGGAGTCTGAGATGTTCAACGTTTCATTGAATCCCATGAAGCTCTTTGACGGAATCTGCACCAGTGCAATGGCCCTTCTCGCGTGCGTGATGCCAACGACCTCGCTTGCCCAGCACCCACCAATTCAGAGAGCTCCGAACTGGAACATATTCTGGCCCGACATCGAAGTGAACATGCGGCAGGCCCCCTCCTCTACCCAGTTGTTCAATGGACCTCCGACAAATGGATGGTCGTATTCAGGAACGGTTGCACTTGGACCAGCAAACACTCTGGTTCCTGTCCCCAATTCCTACCTCGGCCCGACAATTCACGCGTGGAAAGGTCAAAATATGACTATCCACATGAACTACCAGATCGGTCAACCTGGTGTCACTCACTGGCACGGACTTGATGTCCCTGCCTCCATGGATGGTTACCCGACAGACACAACCCCAGACAATCAGACTTTCACCTACTCGTTTCCAATACTCAATCGCGCGGGAACCTACTGGTATCACCCACACACCGACATGCAAACTGTCGAGCAGGTCTTTGCAGGGTTAGCCGGCTACTTCATCGTACACGATGCAGAGGAATCACGCCTCGGCCTCCCCAGCGGCGAGTTCGATCTCCCCGTATGCATTCAAGACACGACCTTTGACGCAAACAACCAGCGCATCTACAACGGGAATATGTTGACTGGGTACTTTGGAAGCACCATGCTGGTAAACGGGTGGCCAAATTACGTCCACTCTGCTGCGACTCGCGTGTATCGCCTGCGACTGCTCAATGGCTCTGTTTCGCGCATCTACAAGCTCGCCTTCAGTGATGGCACTCCAATGGTCGCAATCGGCACCGATGGCGGCTTGCTTGATGTTCCTCGCACGTACCCATACATCATGCTCGCCCCAGGCGAACGAGTTGAAGTCTGGGCCGACTTCCGCAACAAACCAGTCGGCTCACAGATCACCCTGCAAAGTCTCGCGTTTGTGAACAGTGGCAGCCAGGGTGCGGCGGTAAACGTCATGCGTTTCTCAATTGACCGCGCACAGACAGAACTTAAAGCCCTTCCTGCGGTTCTTTCTACGATTAAGCCATACCGCCTTCAGGATGCGGTCAATGCCGCGAATCCCAAGGTCTATCCCATCAATGTGATGTCATCTGGTGGCCACGTCATGTTCACGATCAACGGAGGACTCTGGGTCCCCAATGCAGTCGCTGCAAACGAGATCGCCCAATGCAACACGCTCGAAGTCATTCAAGTCACCAATACCACCGGCTTCGCCATCATCCCGCATCCAATCCACTTTCATGGTCGCCAGTTCCAGATGTTGGATCGTTCAGTGACCGCTGCCGGTCTCACTGGATGGAACACCGTCAAGGATGGCTTGATCATGAACGGATGGAAAGACACGTTCCTCATCATGCCTTATGAAACTGTCCGCGTACTTGTGCGGCACAGCTCCTATCCCGGCATGTTCGTTTACCACTGTCACAATTTGGAACATGAAGACATGAACATGATGCGGAATTTCCTGCTTCAGCCGTAGCCTATCGCAACAACTTAACGCAATGCACGTGGATTCTCAGCCGGCTCTCCGTCAGCATATTCCCAGATTGTCACCGTCAGGTGCTTGACGCCCCACTTCATAGCCTGTTCGTGAGTCTTGAAGAGAATGTCAATGTGATTTCCCTTGATCTTGCTGCCACAGTCTAACACCGGCACGATCAGGTTACCCGCATATCCCGCCACCGTCAGCATTGATCCATACGGAAGTACTGTTGGATCCGCTGCAACAAGTTGAAACGCATTGGTTTCAACCGAGTGCATCGTCGCTGTATACCCATCTGCAGAGTCGCCGCACGAACGCGCATCTGGTGAGTAACCAGTAACCACCATTCGAACGGTGCGAGCAGGTCTTACGGGTCGCCCGTTAAACCACCGCATATCACGTGTCGGACCAATATGCGCTACCACGGGCGCGAGTGAAACCTGTGAAATCTCCAATGCCGAATCCGCAACACTCCGTGGCGCAAACACCTGATCGGGCGACGGGGGGCCATATTGACCCTCAGATAAATACTTCGGTTCATTCACAAGTGGCGAAATGCTGTTACGTGGCTCGGAGAACTTCACCGCTTCAAGTGCCAAAAGCGGAAGTGCTTGCCGCGACTCTTTGACGATAACCGCCGAATACGCCGTAATGAGCAACAGCAAAAAATAGCCCATGCCAAATACAGTGCGACGCGATATACGTCCACCTAACTTCTGCGCAAATTCTCGAAATTGCTCATTCACAGCAGCCATGCCTTTATCCGCAGCGCGAACGCCATGCGCTGGGTCGGTTTCCCTTTGGGCGAACAATATGTCGCACCAACCTCTCCATATCGATGGAATCACGCTCCGGCTTTGGAAACCTGGTGGGACTCGCCCGGGTCTGAAGCCCATTTCCTGTATCCTGCCAAATTGGCAATTGGCAGACAAGTTCAAGCCCCTCTCTTCGATCGCATTCGGCCTTTTTGACTCAAAAACGCCGTTTGCTCATCGAAACACCTCCCGCGATTACCAATTTCTCGTTTCCAGCTTGGCAAGCCGTTTGCTCTAGGTACGGTATCGAGCACAAATCGGAGCAAAACTATGAACGTATTTTTCAACAACCTTAAGACCGTACTTTTTCTGGGAATCCTCACCGGCCTCGTGGTCGCGGTCGGTGGCCTCTTGGGGAAACAGTTCATTTTGCCATTCCTCATCATCAGCATCCTCATGAACTTCGGGATCTGGTTTTTCTCCGACACCATCGCAATCAAGTCGATGCAAGGCCGCGAAGTCACCTCACAGAGTGGCCCCGATCTCTATCGATTGGTCGAAGAGCTTTCACAAAATGCTGGGCTGCCCATGCCGCGAATCTACGTCTGCCCGCAACAGTCGCCCAACGCCTTTGCAACTGGTCGATCTCCATCACATTCTGCCGTCGCCGTTACAGAAGGCGCACTGAAGCTCTTGAATTACCAGGAGCTCCGCGGCGTACTCGCGCACGAACTAGCACACATCAAGAACCGCGACACACTCATTTCGACAGTTGCCGCTGTTGTCGCGGGTGTGCTCGCTTCCATCGCTCAATGGGGATTCCTGCTTGGTGGCAATCGGGAAAACTCAAACCCGCTCATCGCGCTCGTTGTAACAATCGTGGCCGCACTGGGCGCAGCAATGCTGCGATCTGCTATCAGCCGATCACGCGAATTCGTTGCTGATGCCGATGGCGCTCGTATTGCTGGCAACCCTGACGGCCTTATTTCGGCACTCGAAAAATTAGAAGTTGTCGGCAAACAAGTCCCACTGAACACGCCAAACCCTGCCATGAACAACATGTTCATTATCGAGCCATTCGCAGGAAAACAAATGCTCAACCTGTTTGCAACGCATCCACCGACTGAAGCTCGCGTCGCCGCATTAGAAGCACTTCGTCACTCGATCTAAGGAGAGCTAGAAAGCAGACAGATCTTCAAACAGCCCGCGTCGGCGGAGTTTATCAGGGCGAGGCTCATTCATTGCCAATCGACATTCCACCACAAATCGTTGATGCATCTTCTCGTGTTCCGGCAGAGCAAGCATCGATTCCCACAGGTCGTCAACTCGAAACGCCGCAGGATCCCCCGGTTTCAACTTCGCAATTGCAGCATCGCCTACTGCCTCAATTGCAAGCATGATCCAACTAACATCAGGCGCATCGCCATCGCCAATCTCTTTGCCGTCAACTCGCGGAACGTCAACCTGCGCCCGAAAACTCCGGTCTGATGTAACCGCAACAACCGGCCATTTTCCACTTCCGGTCCGCGGCTCTCGCGTCAGAAATACTGCCGGCACCTGTTGTAGAAACGCAAGGTCACGCATAGCCGGCGCATCTGCCGCAATTAGCGGCGGCTTCAATAGATAACACCCCGATTCAAACGGCATCCCTTCCTCAATCGCCGAGGTCAGAACTCGCACAACTCCAGTGTCGGTCGCCAGATGTCGCCTCTGCCTTCGCGATTCTTGAAGGGGAAGGATGATCCTCGACATAGATTCAAAATCTCGACTTCGCCTAGCCATCTCCATCGCTTTGATGCAGATCGACTCAACTTCAAAATAGGATGTCGCGAGCAGCGCAGCGCTGGCCCGTTCCATCATTTCACTTACCGATTCGATAGTCCCCACGCCCGTTTCAGCCCTTTGCCTGAGTTACTTCTACGAGAGAAATTGCCAGTTTCCGCAATGCTATGACCCAATGTTCGCATTGAGTATCCAGGTCATATGCAAGCGAATCCGCTGCACTTGACCAGTCCTTTGTTTCGATCGCATGCTTAAGTTCGCCCAAGTCAACAGAAAGTGACGCTATTAGCGGCTTCAATTCAACCGCCGCATCCCGTCCAAGACTCTCGACATCAAGTTCCAGGATATCCGCCGAACTCTGCACCGCTTTCTGCACCGAGCCCCAGGTTTCAAGCACTGGTCCTAATACGACAAACGCCTTTTCCTGTTCACCAAGTTGCAACTGTTCCGCAGCTGCCAACTGCGTTGCTCTAGTTTCCGCCAGCACCTCGGCAGCACTTTTGAAAGTCGCCGCGACCAATTGCCTTCGAGATACGCTCTTAAACTCAATCCTCAGTGGCTTCAAGTTCGCAAGTGCTGGGTCTTCAAGATGTTCATCGCTCACAGAAGTCCCATCAACCAACGCTTCATAGATGATCTGATGCATTCCGTCCGCGATCTTATTAGCTTCTTCTACAGCCTCGCCAAAGCTGGTCGCCACCAAGTTCAAGGGATTTCCATCAAGAAATGCCTGCATCAATGCCTCCATGCGCTGTCAATTCCGTAGGATATTCTATCGACTCAACGACCCAAACCGCTTAAGGCACCACCACTTCCTCCATCTCGCCCCTGGCTTCACGACGCCGCTGCTTTGCAATCAGCTTCAAATTACGTGCATAAACGACAATTCCAGAGCATTGGCCCAGCACGCCAACCACGTCCTGACGCCACACAAAATAGACAAATACCGCAATTCCGCCACATAGACTCAGCCACCAAAATGCAGGAGGAATCACGCTCTTCTTGGTCTTCTCGCTCGCAATCCACTGCACGACCATCCGCCCAGCAAATGCGATCTGCCCTGCCATCCCTAGTGTAAACCAGGCAACGCTTCCCCAGCTCGTGGTCTTCGTGGCACGGAACACCGGGTTGCTTCCCACCTCGGCAACTCCCCGATACGCCTGCTCTCCAAACATCTTTTTGAACTCTTGCGGAGTCAAAATCGGACTTTCAAACCCGCCACGGAGTTTGACCTGCAATTGAGGTTCCTGATTTTCAGATGGTCGATAGAACTCGACGATTCCCTTCTGACTGCCAATCTGAAAATCAACATGTTCGGCATTCGCCCTTTTGCTCACCCCGTGCGGTCCCATGACAAGCCAGACACCAAGCCCCAGAATAAGAACCATCAATGCGGCGGGTTCCCATTTCATGAGTTCCCTCCGCTTGAACATACTTCCGAATGCTCAACCGGACGGCGCCGATTACGCATATAGCGAACCGCAAAGCAATCGATCAGCCCAGGAATTCCTCGCTGAATAATCCCAAATCCGTACTTGGTTTCTCCCGCAATTCGCGGGCGATGATTCACCTGCATTTCAACCACGGTGTACCCAAGATGCCGGGCCATCACCGGAATAAACCGATGCATGCCCTTGAACTCCAGCGGTAGCTTGATCGCAATCTCTCGACGCATCACTCGCAACGAGCACCCGGTATCACGAATGGTGTCACCAAGAATCATCCCTCGAAACACGCGGCCAACCCAGCTCGTCGCTTTACGAATTACATTATCCTGCCGTGCCTGTGACCGGTCGCCCTGCACCATGTCCGCACCGGTCTCGTTCATCTTTTGCAAGAGCTTGGGAATGTCAGCCGGATCGTTCTGCAAATCCGCATCCAGTGAGGCAACAACCTTTCCGCGGCAACTGCGGAATCCCGCATGAAACGCGGCGGACTGGCCGTTCCCTTTCCCCGGCGGAGTTCGTTCCATGGCAACGCATCGAAGCCAGGGGTGCTTTTGCATTAGTTCCCTGACAACCGCTCGAGTCGTATCGGTCGAACCGTCATCAACAACAATGAACTCAAAGGTACAGCCGTTGGTTTCCATCGCCGCGGCAACCTGAGTTACCAGTTTTGCAATGTTCTCATATTCGTTATGCGCGGGCGCAACGATGCTGATGTCTAGATCGACGGCTCCGGGCTTGATTTCTGCATTTACCACACCCCATCCTAGCCATCCTATGGCCTTACACAGACTCGTTTTTGCACCCTACACTCGGCTTGAAACCAATCCCATAATTGTTCACGCAGGACCTCACAATGCACCTTCGACATTCAGATATCGACCACGGCCCCGCCACCGTTCCGGTGAAAGTAGTACTTGAAGATCCAGAAGGCCTGACCGGAAATTCCAAAGCGGAACACAGCCTCCTCGCCGCCAAAGGTGAGTCTCTGCTTGAAGTCGCGATGGAGTCAGGAATCAACATCGAGCACGCCTGCGGCGGCGTTTGCGCATGTTCGACATGTCATATCTATGTCCTTGAAGGGATGACCCACCTGGCTGAAGCAACAGAAGCCGAAGAGGATCGAGTGGAAGAAGCGCCCGGTTTGCAGCGCAATAGTCGATTGGCCTGCCAGTGTATCGTGCAGGGCGATGGGCCAGTAGTGTTCAAAGTTCCATCATGGAATCGCAACGCTGTGAAAGAATTACCTCACTGAGCATCAGTTGAGAGTCCTTTTCATAGACCCTTCCAGTAGATACATCTCCCCGACAAACGTGCAGCCCGGTGGCGGGGTGCTCTTAATCGTTGCATCGTATTGAAGTCGAACGGAATTCTGCACCGTCGCTCCAGACGTAGATACCGCTACCCCGTTGAGCCTCAACGCGTTTCCGAGCGTGAGATCCTTGCCCAGCACCAGTCCTTTGATCCCACTGGTGTAAACATCCAACTTATCAATGTCAGTTGGACCGATTCGATCTGTTCCCGCTGCACCAACTGGATTGAAATTCACTTTGATTGTCGGCTCACTCAAATCCGCCGCATCAGGAAGTAGTGCGAGGCTTCCATCGCAGATTATCGCTGGATAGGTTGATAGTCCTGGTACCCATTGCACGCTCTTGGAGACTTCGACCCCGGCACTTGCGTTTATGAACACCAGTGTAGCGATGATGCGAGAGTCCTTAACTTTTATGGCACGGCCTTGACAATCGATCACATATACTCCATACGCATTGGTGACGCCCCAAGGTGTCACATCCTGTGAAACTACTTGGTTGGCAATCTGTCCAGCTGATAGCTGGGCCAACGACACTGGAGTTCCAATCCCTCTGTAATGGGCAAGCACAGATGCCAGATCAAATGTCGACAACGCCCCTGAGCTAACACTCGTACCCCCGTTGTACGTCACGCCCAACGCAGTCGTCCCGACATTCACCGGTTGCGTAATCGAAGCAAGTGTCGCTAGCGCCCCTCCCCCCGTTCGAATCGTCCCAGTTCCGACCACTGTGCACGACTCAAACTTGATACTGCTTTGTGCACATAGGACATTATCGAAGTGCTCGGGAATCACTGCCGCGGCCTGTGCGCGTGCCTCGACTCGGACAGTGCTATTTCCGGAATTGCCAACCGCCGCGATGCTAATCACATCAAATGAGGGGATCGTAATGTCCCCCGAACGATCGGTAAGTCTTGCGGAAAACGCGGCCCCACCAAGCGGAACCGCCTTCGCGATAATCCCGTCTCCGACACTGCCGCGCCAGTTGTTCTGGTGCATGTACGCCATGGCGTAGTCAATACCAGATTCAGCAGCCAGTCTGGCATCAACCGAATCCCGAATCACTGCGCCAGAGAACATGTCGCGACGCGCCAGTTCGAGACCCAGGAGCGACATGGTTACCACCAGCGCAGTAGTCGCCAGCACAACGATGTAGATGCTCGCACGACGATGCACAGGGTAGTTCATGGAAGCTCCCCCACGTTCACGTACGACAAATCCGATGGCAAGTGACCGTTTGGGACTTTGTAATACGACTGCATCGTGTCCGCCCGAAGTGCAGCCACCTTCACGCTTTGTCCTCGCCTTGTCGTGACCGTTACGGTGACACGTACCAATCCCGTGCGAGTAATGCTCACGTTTTCCGGGTTTGCCACATCCACGTTCTCTACGAGGACCGCTCGCGTCCATCCTGAGTAACCCGAGATATTGATGCCATCTGCAAATTGTGGCGGGGATTCAGTCCATCCGGAAAAGTCATCGATGTCGTCAAAGGTCTGTTTCTGAGTCTTGACTTCTCCAAGATCAACACCCAGAGTGCCCGATACCAAGCCGCCAATCAGCGAAGAAGAAGGCTCGCCAACATAATTGGAAAGCACTTCAGACAGCATTGACTCCGCCATTGCCGCAGCTCTCGCATCCTCTGCCGCACTCGCCCTCATGTCAGTGCTTACGCCCACGGCCTGAAGCCCAGCAACCAAAAGCCCTCCGAGTACAAGAATGCTCACAACGCACTCGATCAACGTGAACCCGCGATTTCGCACGTGTTTGTAACTCATGGAACGCTCGCATGTGAAGTAGCGGATATTTTTGCGATGACCGGCAAAGCAGCTGCTTCAGTCGATACCAGTTCAACTTGAACCGTTTCAAGAGACCTGATACCAACTCCGCCAGCAACCCGTCGACAGCGCCACGTAAACGTAAGTGATTTCACCGACCCACAAATCGTCTCCGCCGCTCCACCATTGAGTTCACGCGTCCAAGGTGCGCCAGCCCCGGCCCATTTGTACACAACGCTATCGTCCACGGCGTCACCCGTGCAGTCAGGCACTGTGAATTCACATTTTGACGTCGACGCTTGGATAACTTGCGATGCCCAGGAAACGTCAAAGGCAAATCGATCAACGGCGCGAGCGAGTTGACTCGTCCGAGAAAGGGGGCTGGTGTCATCAGGTAACGCTTTCGCCATAATTACGAACAGCGATGCGATCGCACCTAGCAGGAGACTGCTGATTGAGACTGCAACTAGAAGTTCAACAAGTGTGAACGCGCGACGTTTCATTTCGTTGCCTCCGCTGATGGAGGGATTGTGTCAACCGGGATATCAAGGCCCGATGCCTTTGCAACGTCGATTGCACTCACCGACACAATTGCGCCAATTGTCACGGTGATTCTGGAATCCCCAAGATATAGCGTGATCACTCCGTTTTCAGCGATCTCGCCACGACCATCTATTACAAACGTAAATCTGGTCGCAGACAATGGAAGACTCATGGTTGTGCGATACGGGCTTTCTGAAAGCCCAACCCTGTATTTCGCAACACCCGCGACTGCCCCCGCCCCTTCGCTGGTCACTTCATATTCGCCGGTAGCCGCAACAAAACTCATTCTTCGGGCCAGCCCATCCGCGCGGGCAGATGAGCGAGCAAGTGCGACATCGGATTGAATTCTCCTCGCCGCTCCCTCAAGCCGATATCGTGCATCCGCCTCTGCATATCGAGGTACCGCTATTGCCGCGATAACTACCATGATCACCAGCACTACGACCATCTCAATAAGGCTAAAAGCGAGCAAAGCTCGTCCCTCCGGACGAGCCTTACTCATGTTTACATGTGCCATAGCAGCCATTTTGACAGCCTCCGGCATATGGTACATTACTTACTTAATACAAATTGTACTTCTTACCCTGTGAATCGACTTCGCCAGCGGCGGTATTGGAAATGATATTTCCTGCACCGTCGTAGATCCAGCCAATGCCTGCGCCATCTGCCGTGGCAATACCGGTGCCGCCCTTTTTGGCACCGACAGGAAGCGGCGGGATTGCATTGATATAGGTTCCGAAGATAAACGCACCAGTCTTGGTTGCGTTAGAGGTACCCGCGGCGTTGCTGTAGGTTGTCAACTGAGCCACAACATCAGTCGTCGAGGGATACACACCATCGTGCTCAGTCTGGAACAGGTCGATCGCATTACGAAGTACGCGGAGGTTCGCTGTGAGTGTCGACTCGGTTGCACCGGTCGCACCACGGCTCATACGCGGAACGGCGATCGCGGCGATAATGCCGATGATCACTACCACGATGACAAGTTCGATCATACTGAAAGCACGCTGAACTCGATGAAACTGACGCATAGTCGACTCCTCTGAATTTGAAAGTGTTAAGTCTCAAACCAGCAATCGACCCCAATACCTTAACGGGTGAGCAATTGACCACTTTGTCATGCAAAACACCTGCAATATCTCCGGAATAGACGGACTATCGCTTCTCGGACGTAGCGGCTGATGGGTCGAGTTTGAGGAGGAACTCCCTGCCCGTTGACACTTCCCGCACCCTGGCATATGGAACAGTATCTTTGTCGTAGACATCCGAGGCCTCAAGCAATTCTGCGTTCTCCGATACTCCCGATCCAACTCGCAATACCAGGCTCTTCTTCCCCATCTCAAGAACAACAGCAATCTTGCCGCCAATCGAACTGACACTTGTCAGTTTCCACGGTGCGATAACGGGAATGACAGGCACGGTCACGATTTCGACCTTATCCGCAACAGTTCCTTCCGGTACAACTTCGATGGCCCACGGCTCGCTGAACGCGTTGCGTGATGCGTGATCGATGACAACGCGATCCAGTCGCTCTGCAATAAAGGCTCCCGATCGATCAACCATGACCTTTGCAGCGGCCGCCTTCGTTTCACCATCCAACGGAGAATCCGAATCGTCTATGACGATCGCCGCGGCGGCGGACTCAAGCCTTCCGTCGGGTCGAAGTATGAAATGATCGACCCCAAGTGCGCAAAGGCCAGCACCCGCAACGATCATCAGCCCCACCTGCTGTTTAGAGAGTTTCACGATATAAGAGTGCAATATGCACAACCTGCTGTCAAGGATTCGGCGCTGTCGCCATGTCCGATGCGCCCTCATAAACGGCATACCAGGAAAGGTCTATCTCCACCACCGCGTCTCCGGACTCTTTCTCAGACCTCTCAGCTGCCGCGGCGAACTTATCCACCGCCGTATCGCGAAACCGCACATTGATATCCTTCAGAAATCGCGCCACCGCAAAGTACTGCCCACGCGCAATAACCTTCACAGGAACATACACACGCTTGTTGGCTTGCTTGGCATCCTCTCCCTTGATAGTCACAACTTCAAGGCCCGATTCCGTTGCCAGTTCACTAAGCTCCATGATCCGAGTGTTTAATGAGCTTGTCGCCGCCAGCTTCACCTCGCAGCGTGCAAGTTCTGATCTGAGTCGGTCAATTGCTACCTGTGTACCAGATTGCCGGGCACGATGATCTTCCAGTTCTGCTTTGATGTTTGAGAGTTCAGTTGCTCGAGCAGTCTGGATCGAACGCTGGTTCATCACTGGCACGATCGCGAGCCAAAATGCCATCCCGCTCAATACCACTCCAATGGCAATGCCAAGGGCGTCGATGCTGCGTTCCCCTCGAAGTATCGGCAGTTCTTTCACTTTGATTCCCCCGATACAGGCACCGATACCGGCAATGGCTCACTGGAATCGAGTTGACACGTGACTTGAAATTCAATCACGCTTCCCGCAGCTGTGTCAATACGCCGGTTGTCACCAAGTTTGACCTTGCTGAAGACGCGGCACTTTTCCAGTTCGACCAGCATGTGCCCCATCGCTTCCACCGATCGTGATCGCCCACGCAACGCCAGCGAGAATTCTGTATGTGCAGCATTCGCAGTTGATTTCGGGACGCCCTTCTGCCCATTCGCCCGTGGTGGCTCAGCTCCGGTCTTGATCAGTTCGACCCCATCCAGCACCGTTTGATCATTCAAAGCCTGTGAAACAACATCAAGCAGCAGCCCCCAGTTTGGATGCCGCCCTGTTGCGTTCGCAGTATCAATCGACTTACGCAAGCCAGCCATGGTGGTCTTTTCTCGCAGGTACTCACTCTGAACGGATTTCAGTTTCGCCTGTTCAACGTCGATACGAGCTGAAATATCACTTCCCTCACTCATCGCGCCCACTCGAACCAGACCTGTGGAGACAACCAACACTGCAGCATACACGCACAAGCCAATTCCCCATACTCGCAGCCGTCGCGTCTGCTTAAGCCGGAGCTGAACAGTTTTGGGGATGAGGTTTATCTGCTTCATGCAACCTCCCCGTACATTGCCATTCCTGCTGCCGGAACAAGTACCGATTTGGAGTGGAGAGAATGCCTGGTATCTCTACACACATCCCCCAAAGTAACACGCCGGACCGGAATCCCAATCCGATCCTCGAAGATAGACGTCACATCGAGGACATCCGCACCGGCTCCCATCAGCAAGACATTACCGAGTTCGGCGTGAGGATATCGATGCGATGCGTATGTAATGGCGGCGCGAACAGTCTGTGCCAATTCCCCCACCTGTGTGTTCACAAGTGCCAGCAAATCCCTCGCCGACGACGACACATTATCACTGCCGGTCGCAAGCGAACTCAACATCTCTTCCGCAACAAGTGCATCCACGTTCATTTCACGCATCACATCCTGTAGAATATTGTCCAGCCCCTCCTCGACGCGGCGGTAATAGATAATGGTGTCATCGATGCAGACACAAGTAAGCGTTGCAAAATCCCCAATCTCAACAAAGCTGGAAATCTTTCCTGAGCCAGCAAGCATGTGCCGGCATGCCCGCAAGATCGCAAGCCCCCGAACATCAAAGGCAACTGGTTCAAACCCCTCCTCAACCAATGTATCGACAAGCAATCGACCCTTGTCCTGCGACAACCCAACCGCGATCGCGCGAGTGGAGTCGCCGGTTTTCCCGGTCGGTGGAAGCACCCACCAGTCCGACTCAATATCTGTGGTTTTCAACTTGCTCTCGTGTGCAAGTTCCCCGCGAGTGATCTCAGAGATGTCCGCGCCAGAGTCTGGGGGTGGGATTTCAAATGAGCCGAGCAACTGCAGTTCGCAGGGGACTGCTGAGACGATTCGGTGGCCGCGAAACCGGCGGTTTTCGATCAAGTCCATTGCCCGTTTCGCATCCCCTTGAGAAACAGACTCGTTGCAATCGAGTTTGCGTACACAGGCCGCCTCCACAACCGAGAACGAATCTCCATTGGGAGTCAATTGCACAGCAGACAGGGTGTTCCCCGAAATGTCTAAGCCAATATGCGTTGGACGTTTCATTTTCCACCCCCGCCTGCCTGTGTAAGCGAAGTAAGGTCAAACAACGGAACAAACAGGCTCATCGCCACAAACCCCACCACCACGCCAAGCACAAGCAGGATGACCGGTTCAATAAGACTGCTGACACTCTTAAGCAGCAGTTCATTGTCTTCGTCGAGAACATCTGCCATTTGCGTCAGTACCTCGGACAATTTGCCTGACCGTTCGCCATTTCGAACTGCTTCTACCACTGAGGGGAGTATCAACCCCGAGCGTTCGAACACGCCGCTCAGATTCTCTCCATGCTCTACCGCTTCTTCCGCCTCCTGGACCATCTGCCGGAAATACGTATTACTGACCGCCTCACGCGTAAGTGAAAGGGCCTCAAGCAGAGCTACGCGACCCTCGAGCAACACGCCAAGCATCCGCGCGATTCGCGCAGTACAAAAACTGCGTGTCAACAAGCTCACCTGCGGCAGTCGAAGCATCGTTCCGTGAATACACACCTTGCCCCAGGGTGATCTGGCAATCATAATCACTCCTGCCACAACCCCTGCCAGACACGGTGCGGCAATGAACCAATAGCTCGTAAGAAAGTGGCTTATTCCCATCATCAGTTTTGTCGTCGGCGGCAACGCCGCACCCAGTGACCCAAACAGTGCCTCGAATCGAGGCAATACAAAGACCATCATCACCATCACCACGCCAAAGGCGATGCAAATCAACAGGCTCGGATACACCATGGCACCAAGCAGCGCTGAACGCATTTTTTCCTGCTGGCGAGTGACTACCGCAAGCCGTTGAAGGAGTTCAGCGAGTTTGCCCCCCGACTCGCCAGCCCGAACAAGGGAACGGGCCACCGAGTCAAACACCTTCGGATGTGCTGCCATTCCATCTGACAACGAACTCCCCTGCTGGAGACGATCCACAATATCCGTCAGAGCATCATAAAATGGGCCTGGCGGCGATTGACGCTGAACGGCCTGAACTGCCTCAACCAGCGGCGTATTCGCTGAAACCAGCATCGACAGCTGCCGCGCGAACCCGGATACGGATTTGACATTGCTGCCTCCGGAACTGAACTTCCGAACGGGCTTGCCATCCTGCTTCTTAGCAGCACTTTCAATTCCAATGGTCTTTACAAACAGGCCTTTATCGCGAATGTGTTCGCGTGCTTCAGCCTCGGCATTGGCTTCAATAATGCCGCTCGACACCTTTCCCTGCCTGTCAAATGCCTGGTACTGATATTTCATGCGGCCTCCTTCGCACGAGCCGCTGCGGCGACGATTGCGATATTGGAGTCCTCATCATCATTATGAGTCACCCGCAGAATCTCTTCCAGTGTGCTGCGTCCTTCGATTGCCAGCAACACGCCTTCTTCCCGAAGTGACTTATGATCGTGTTTCCTCAGCACTTCTCGAATTTCATGTCCAGGGCGGCCTGAGTGAATCATGCGCCGCACTTCCGGAACCACTTCCATTACTTCATATACGCCCACACGACCTGCGAATCCCGAATCGTGACATTCGCGGCAACCCTGTCCATGCTGAAAACTCCGCCCCACATGGTCAAGCAGGTCTGCATCTTTGAGCACCTGCTCGGTTGGGTAATAACGCGTCGCACAGCGACTGCAGATCATTCTGGCCAATCGCTGCGCCACCACACCGTTCATGCAGCTCGACATCAGATAGTTTTCAATCCCCATGTCAGAAAGTCGCGCAACCGCACCCGCGGCATCGTTGGTGTGAAGCGTCGCGAGAACCAGGTGTCCGGTCAATGCGGCCTGAATTCCGACTCGTGCGGTTTCCTGATCGCGGATTTCACCGATCATGATAATGTCCGGATCCTGCCGCAAGATACTCCGCAGTGCACGGGCAAAGCTCATCCCGATCGCTTCCTGCACCTGTACCTGATTCACAAGGTCAAGTTGGTATTCAACTGGATCCTCGACGGTTACGATGTTCACTTCAGAGTTCCGGAGAAGATCAAGCGCAGAGTACAACGTCGTGGTCTTTCCGCTGCCAGTGGGTCCGGTGACCAGCACCAGACCATGGGGACGCTCGAGAATCTCGCGGAACTTCAGCATCGCTTCAATGCGGAACCCCAGATCTTCAAGCCGCACTGACAGGTTTCGCTTATCAAGTATGCGTACAACGATCTTTTCACCCAATAGCGTCGGCATGCTGGAAATACGCAGATCGATGTCGCGTCCTTCAGCAACGATTCGCACTCGCCCCTCTTGAGGCAGTCGTTTCTCCGCAATGTCCATCTTGCCGATGACTTTCACACGCGACACAACCGCATTGTGCATTCCCTGCGGCGGTTTCATGAACTCCCGCATCACCCCATCCACTCGATACCGGATGCGAGTGCCCTTCTTGTCCGGCTCAATATGAATATCGCTCGCCCCCTGTTTCACTGCCTGCAGGAACGCAATATTCACCAAGTTGATAATCGGACTGCCATCCACCAGCCTGTCCAGGTCAGTAGACGGCCCGTCGTCAATTGACTCCCGCTCAACAACTGAAACATCCTGTTCCGCCAATGATGTCAGGAATGCATTTACGTCGACCTTGCCGCTGGCATATTTCTTCAGAAACTCGTTAATGTTCGGCTCGAGCGCAAACACGGGGCGGATTTCGCAGCCGGTCAACTCTTTCAACCGGTCAATCGTTGGAAGACTCTGCGGCTCGGTCATAGCCACCGTCAACGTGTTTCGAACTTTGAACATCGGCAGAGCCTGCAACCGCGCACATTCCTCCTGACCAAGCAGGGAAAAGGTCGTCGGGTCTATGAGACCGTGACGGATCACGCAACCCTTCACACCCATTGCTCGCGCCAGTCCGCGGACGAGATTGGCCGAAGTCACCATCCCCGATTCGACCAGAATCTCTCCAAGCAGGCGGCCAGAGGTTCGCTGAGTTCCCAGTGCCTGCTCGAGCTGTTCGCGAGAGATCGCGCCCTGCTCAAGCAGCGCCTCTCCCAATCGAATTCTCTTCAGGTTCAATTTCATTGGCTACAGAAAACTCCTTACCGCTCCTGCAACATCGTCATAATGCTCCATCAGCGGCCCGATCTCGGTCAGATCAAGCACCTCTCGAAGGGTTTCGTTCTCGCCGCATACCTTGAGCATCTGCCCGCTCTCATTCACCAGTTCTGTAAGGTCTACCAATGCCTCAAGTCCCTTGCTGTCCGCGTATGCAATCGCACTCGCATCAAGCACAAATCGCCCCAGACTTTTGCCCATAACATCGCATGCTTTGTCAATAAACGCAGACACATCTGCCTCCAGCAACGGCCCCATAGGCCGAATCACCGTTACAGCACCCTGTCTGAGTTCCACTATTTCCATAGTTATGCGGCCTTACTCGTCGGAAGAGTCATTGTGAATGTGCTTCCTTTGTCGATCTGGGACTTAAGCGTGACATCTCCGCCGTGCAGGCGGGCGATCTCCCTCGCTAGCGTCAGTCCCAACCCTGTTCCTGTAATTGACGCAATGCGACGATCTTTCGCTCTATAGAATTTGTCAAATATGAGATCGGCTTCTTCCGGCGCCACGCCGATTCCATTATCTGTCACTTCAACATTGAACAACGAGTCCTTGGTATCAGCCTTGACCACCACGGTTCCACCCGCCGGAGTGTACTTCAGAGCATTGCCGACGAGATTATGCAGCGCCACCGCAACCTTGTCGCGGTCGCCCGTTAATACCGGCAACTTTGGCGACAGACTGAACATGAGCGTGATGTCTTTGGACACTGCCTGTGCCTTGAAATCGTTCTCAAGCTCTGCAAACATGGCATCCATCCGGACATCCCCAGCTCTCATTTGCAGCGAGCCAGATTCAATCTCAGAAACACTGAGCATGTCGGTGATAATCCGCTCCAGTCGGCGTATTTCCTGATTCACGACGTTCAGTGCCGTAGCCCTCGCATGTGGCTCAATGTCGTCATCGAGCAACTGTTCGACATACAGCCGCATGTTTGTCAATGGAGTCCGCAGTTCATGCGTCGCTTGAGCAACAAACGCAGTCCGGGCCTGGTCTGCGACTCGCTGTTGCGTCACATCCTCGATCACGATGATTGCACTGGCCTTATCGTCTTTGCGAACTGGGCGAATATTGAATCGCAGTACTGGTGGTGCTTCCCCTGCGTTAGCCCTGTCTCTATTAGTCACTTCCACGATCTTTCGTTGTCTTGACTTCGAGGTTACAAGTTCTCTTGCAGCCTCTACAACTTCGGGAAACGGAATAGCCGTCGAGAGTTCAGCCCCGACAATCGCTTCTTTCTTACCGCCAAGCAAGATCGATGCCGCCCCGTTTGCCTGACGCACCCTCCCCTCGCTGTCAATCACCAGCACGCCTTGAGCCAAGGCATCAAACGCTCCATGAAGATCACTTTCGCGCTGCACAGGCGAACGAAGTGCAACTGCCGTTCGCTTAGAAAGCTCCTGTTTGCGTGTCTCGTCTTTCTGTGCAAGCACTGCATTCCATCCGGCGGCCTCTTTCCCCAAGCCGGCGTTTACTTCCAGCATTACCAGATCGCGCTCTCCATCTGCCGCCCGAATCAACGCCCCACGAACGGCTTCGATCGCGGCCATCCGCCGCCGCAATCGCGATATCGCAAATGTCATCGCCAGGAGCGACGCCGTACCAATCAATGCTCCGCTCAAAACAACCGGCGACGAAGTTGCCGACACAAACGTCACAGCCCCCTCGGCCTCAAACACAGCATTTCCTCGCTTGGGGACCATGAAGGGAATCGCAACTCTTGCCCGTTTTCCGTTCGACTCCGTTGGCGCAACCTGTGACGATGCTGAATCCGTCCAAGTCTCCGGTACCTGCTCAATGACGTTCGCCTGCGGGTCAATGTCTGCGACAACTTGCCCATTGGTCAGCGTGATTCGACACACGCTCAGTTGATGATCCCGTGCTGTCGCTTTGAGAAAGTGCTGAAGCGAATCAAGCTGGTGCTCACCATCACTTCTGAGTGCTTGAGCCGCCCATCCCGCAGCAACATCTGCTACCGCGGAAATCTCCTGCTGGCGGGCGGTCACCGCACTTTGCCGGTGCGAATCAATTCCCCACCACGCCCATGCCGCACTCACTAACACCAAGAGCCCACCAATGCTCACACCTACAAGCGCAATCAGCCCCTCGCCGCCGCTGAACCAGCGTTTCTTCCATTTCCGCGGCGGATTTTCAGCCAACATAGCGGTCATAAGTGCCAACCCTCTCTGTGTCTATCTGCTTCACCGATATCGACCTCGCAGCAGCTCTGCGCAAGATCAAGGCCCCAATAACAGGTCACTGACCCCCCGAACAGATGGCACAGTCGCTACATCCAAATCCACTTCCAAACCCCGACCACATGAAACTTGCATCATGTGGTATACTTTGGTCCATGAGACGAGCCGCCTTCACATTGATCGAACTGCTGGTGGTTATCGCGGTGATCGCGCTCCTGATCGCGATTCTGCTGCCGGCA
>SXOY01000073.1 GCA_005776545.1 Planctomycetia bacterium
AGTCGTGGGTGCGTTGCCCCCGGCTATTCGCTGTTTGCGGCCAGCCATTCCGATTGCACTGAAAGCGGTGTGATCTAACTGTACTTCTGACGTCAGACAGTCATTCAAACCAGTTCCTACCGGAGATATACCATGCTTTCTAGATTCGTTCGTTCCGTTCACTTCGCTTCCGCCACTGTCATTGTGACACTACTTTGCGGTGTTGGCAGCGGCATTCTTGGTCCAACCATTGCACACGCGCAGCCGAAGCAGGATGATGTGGCGAAGGCGTTCTTTGCTCCCAAACTGCCTGCAAATGCCAAAGAATTTTCGCAAGTCGTAAACTCCGCGAAACCCAATGACACGGTGATCCTCCACGGATATGTTCCACTCACGGATGGATTTGGACCCAACGGTTCTATTACGCTCGTTGAATCACTCACAACAGCAGAGGTGAAGCCGGAAACGCCTGCAGCGTCGCTCAAGGCATCGCTCACAATTGAGGATTCAGATGGGAAAGCGCTCACCGGCCTGGAGAACAAATTTGGCCTCAAGGCCGGTGCAGAAGTTTTTGTTACGGGTACAGTCCAAAGCACAGATGGGAAGACCACCCTTGTCGTGAAAGCAAAGTCACTACATGTGCCACGCTCACCATTACCTGCTGGCTTCTTCGCTGCCACAACTCCAAGGGACCCAGCCGAGTTGTCGGCCCTTCGCAAAACTGGTGGGCAGAAAGTCGGAGATGAGGTAGTAATTCGTGGTCGCATCGGCGGAAGCAAAGATCCGTTTATTGATGGCCGCGCGATGTTCTCACTCATCGGTCGAGGCTTAAAGGCGTGCAGCGAAAACACGGGCGATATGTGCGATACTCCGTGGGATTACTGCTGCGAGTCAAAGACAGATGTCGCCGCGCATTCCGCGACGATTCAGGTAGTGGATGACAAGGGCCAGGTACTTCGAACGGATTTCAAGGGACGCCGCGGTCTGAAAGAACTCTCAGAAATAGTGGTGATTGGCACGATCGCTTCGACAGATGGAAAAGCAATGGTGGTCAACGCAACATCAATAGTGGTGATGGACAAATGAGCCACAAGACTTCCAAGATTAGACACCGGTTGCTCCTCGCCACTGTCCTCAGTTTCGCGGCGGGCGGATGCAATGTTCCGCCACGGGTCATTGATAACACTCCTGACTCAATCGCTCGAGCAACCGGTGTTAGTTCAGGCATCAACTTCCGAACGGTTGGTAGCGAAGGCGGGCCACTGAATGAGGAACCCCTGAATGGCACCGAACTGACGATTGTCGAAGCAGTTCGGCGAGCGGTTACAACTGATCCAGAACTGCAAGCTGCTATGGCCCGTATCCGCATCGCGGCGGCGGATGCCGATCAATCTCGGCTTTTAAGCAACCCAATGCTCGATATTGTCCTCCGTTTCAGTTCGGGGAGGCCGCAGATCGAAGCGTCGCTCGCTCAGGATGTCGTCTCAGCGTTGCAGATTCCACGGAAGGCAAGTGCCGCCGACAACCGCCTAAGAGCTGCCGGCGCAGAAACAATCAGTGTTGCTCTCGATGTAATCAGAGAGGTGCAGGAGCGATATGTAGCCGCCCAAACTGCTGCTGCATTCACCCCACTTCTAAGGCAGCGGCTGGAAATAATAGATCATTTGCAGGATCTTGCCAAGTCGCGGTATGCCGCAGGTGAGGGAACTGCAATTGAGTTGACAACGCTTGCCGCTCAGCGGGTGGAACTACAGATTGAAATCGATCTTGCTCAACTTGCGGAGCGTGAAGAACGACTGAAACTTGCAAGGCTTATTGGAGAACCAAGTTCCGCGGCTGTATGGACGCTCGATGGGTGGTCAAAGCCCGAAACTGATACTCGACAGGAAGATTCGTGGATCGCTGCGGGGCTTTGCAATCGCCCTGAGATTCAGACCATTATCTGGAAACTCAAGGCTCTTGGCGACGATGCCGATTTGGCCGGCTTGCTGACCTGGGAAGGTGCGAGTATTGGACTGGATGCCATGCGAGAAGATGATTGGAGGTCTGGACCATCAATCACAACACCGCTGCCAGTGTTCGATACCGGGCAGGCCCGTCGCACCCGACTCACCGCCGAGCAACAAGAGGCTCGTCACGAACTGACTCTTGCAAAACGCAAGACAGTGGAAGAAATTCGCATCGCGTTCCAATCGCTGGCAGCCAGTAACACGGGGCTTCATCGGATTCAGAGCGAGCTTATTCCGCTTCAGCACCAACGCCGCCAGTTTGCGGAAGACTCCTTTAAGTCCGGCGTTGCGGAACGCTCAATGGTGTTGCTTGCAGAAATTGACTTGAGAAACACTCAGATACAACTAGTCAAAATGGAACAGCAAGTTGCAACTGCGAGAATCAGTCTGCACCGAGCTGTTGGAGGCCCCGGAATTGCAGCAACTTTCAAGCCAAAGGAATCGCCCCGCGCACATGTCACTCCGTAATTTGCCGACATTCACCTTCGGTCAATTATGGCCCCGAGACTCCAATCGGCGCTGCGGGCGCTGATGACGGGGTTTGCGGCGGGATTTGCTCCTCAGGTGCTCCGAGTGTTCTGGTGATGAACTCGAACACCATTTTGTTGTAATGCTTGCCGCCAAAGCCGTGGCGAGCTTCGGGGTAGAACATCACCTCAAATTGCTTGTTTGCCCGCTGCAATGCCCGCATAAATCGCGACGTGTTTTGCGGGTGGACATTGTCATCGATAAATCCATGTGCAAGCAGGAGTCGGCCGTGAAGGTCTTTGGCGGCTTTTACCACGCTTGATTTTTCGTAGCCTTCAGGATTCTCCGCCGGCGTCAACATGTAGCGTTCTGTGTAAACCGAGTCGTAATCGCGCCAGTCGGTCACGGGTGCGCCAGCAACCCCCGCGGCGAAGAGTTTGGAGTGGGTCATGCAATACGCGGTCATGAATCCGCCGTAGGAATGGCCGGAAATTCCAATGCGTTTGGGATCAATCCAGGGGTTTTCGCACAGCCACTTCACAGATTCCTCTATGTCTTTGAGTTCCTGAACGCCTAACTGTTTGTAGGCGGTCCACGCAGATTCTGCACCTTTTCCACTTGCAGAACGCGGATCAACACGGAACACAACAAACCCGGCATTGCAGAGGTATTCATCTGATGCACGCCGCGACCAGCCACTTCCAACCATCGGCATCTGCGGTCCGCCATAGGTTGATGCCCAGACCGGATACCGCTTCGTCGGATCGAACTTCGCCGGTTTCAGTACGGAAGCATCGATGACAAAGCCATCTTTCATCGGGATTTGCACTCGCTCGTAGGTTCCCAATATGAACTTGTTGATATCTCGCACCGGATTCGTATCAAGTGTCCGAACGCGCGTGACATCTTCTGTTCTGAAAAGCGCGACGCGAGTTGGATGGTCTGGATCAGACCATGAGTCTGCAAAGTACGTTCCTTTGGGTGAAACACTGGTTCGATGCGAACCCTCTGACAACGTAAGTTGCTTTACCAGTGGCGGGTCGGTGTCGAGCGAAATGCTGTAGAGCTTCTCCGCAATCCCGGCTTCTGTCGTGCCGCTTACATAGAGGCGATTGTGCTCTTCATCAAGCTCGACAATTGACCGGGCCTCCCATTTACCAACGGTGATGGGGTTGAGGAGTTTCCCATCTTTGGAATAGTGATAGTAATGTTTCCAGCCGCTGCGTTCAGACTGAAACAGGAACGAGCCATCTTTCAAGAACTTTGGTGCTGGTGGTGATTCGATCCACGCTCCGGTGGTTTCGCGGAACAATTTCTGCGGCGTTCCTGCGTCGGCCGGACATGCAAGAACATCGGCCCAAGTCTGGAATCGATTTGACACATATGCAATGAAACCGGAACTATCAGCTCTCCAGCCCACGTTGAGAATGAGCATGTCCTGAGAGGTGTAATCGGGAAGGTCAACTTCACGCGGTTCGCCGCCTGCAACCTGCACCGAGAACAACTTCACGGTGGGATTGGGCTGACCGACCTTTGGATAGCGAGTTCCCTCGACGTTCAGCCCTTCAGGAATGTCGTTGACGAGTGTGTACACCTTGACGGGTGAGGAATCGATTTCGAGGTACGCAATGCGGCTTGAATCGGGCGACCACCAGTAGGATGACCGGCCGCGGCCGATGATTTCCTCACCATACACCCAGTCGGGCTTGCCACGGCGCAACGTGTCGGTGCCACCAACGGTCAATGCCCGTTCGGTGTGCGAATCTACATCTACGACCCAGAGATCGTTATCGCGGACAAATGCGACGAACTTTCCATCGGGACTCAGTGTCCAATGTTCTTCACCCTTGGGAGAAGAGGTCAGGCGACCTGATTCCGTTCCATCGCGGCGGCAGTAATACAGGTCTCCCTTGTGTTCAAACGCGAAACCGGTCCTGGCCTTGTCCCAGTTGTGACTTGTGCGATTTGCAATTCCATCTGCCTCGCCTTTGGTGATCGTGGAAATCTTCGCAAGTGCAGCGGCGATTGGCGCGGGATCAATGAACCGCTCTGCGCGACCGGTTGCGGCTTCGACGTTGTAGAGCTTTCCGCCTTTCACTTGCAGGAAGTGTGAATCATCGATCCATTCGCCTGCCCCCACCGCCGAGCCATTGAGATTGGGACCTTTGTCGGCTTCGACGAGTTCGAAGGTGATTGGTTGCTTGGGTTTGATGTCTTCGGGCAAGTCGATCGCCGGCAGGGTGGTGATAGGAGCCGATTTCTCAAGGCGCAGGACTGTGAACTCGCCGCCGACTTGCAGGGAATCGTCGAAGAAGTTCCATGTGGTCAGGCCATCATGGCTGGTTGGTTCAAGTAAATATGCGGCGAGATTGCCCAGCGGCTGGCCAGTTCGAATCAAGAGCGAGCCGGCGTAGATTCGCCGGGTTGCGGGTGTGTGTTCAGCTTCAACAGATGCGAGCACATGATCCTGAAACTTTCTTGATTCCTGTTTCACGTTGGTGATCGTGAACGCGCTGATATCCAGGTCGAGGTCTTCGCGAAGTTCATCGACTTTGATGCCGTGGCGCTGGAGGTTCTCGCGTACTTTGACAATCGCAGCGCCGAACTGGACGTCGCCTTCGGTCTGTGGCGCGGCGAGGATGTAAGCGTATGGACGCGCGATCGATTTGTCTGCCGCGTAGTTCACGTAGAGATCGACCTCGTAGTCTTTGGTTTCATCGGTCGGGCGAGACCGACCATCACGCTGCTCCTCGACGAAACCGGGGATTGTGGCCTTGGTTTCTGACGCAACCAGTTTGGACCGAACGGCTACTTCGGCTACTTCGACTTTAGGTTCTTTGGGTTTTGCATCGGCCTTGGCTTCCGTCTTCACATCAGTTTCTGGCTTAGGTGCATCGGCCGCTGGTGGAGCGACTCCCCCATCACCTCCACCACGTTCGGGGTTTCCGCCGCGGCGGCGGGGGCGATCTCGACTGGCTCCGCTTTCGCTGTCGGACCCGGTCGCCTTTTTGTCGGCCTCTCTGATCAACTTTCGAATCTCATCGCGATTTTCAACCGCATCATCTATGCAGGCTCCGACGAATTTGTATTGAGCTTCGACCCGCGATTTGTATGGTGCGTAGGTGTAGGACTCAGTCAAGATTGCGAGTCGGTTCCGCATTCCGACGTAGTTGACGCCAAATCGCGGCTCATCGGGATAGGTTTCCCAGCGTGTGTGATCTTGCTCGAAGTTGCCGTACCAGAACGTGTCGAGCGAGTGCTTTTCCTTCACCTTCTGCGAAATCCGCGGCATCATCTTCTCTCTGGCAAACGCAAGCAAGCCAGCATCACCAGCTGGGTTTTTGTTGGTGTCATAGGTCAGGATGTAGCGATGGTATGAACCGTTGGTGGTGTGAGTATCAATGAAGACTGCCGGGTCGTATTGGTTGAACATGCGGAGTAGGCCGCGGGTTTCGGGGGCCTCGAGTTTGATGAAGTCGCGGTTGAGGTCGAGGCCGGAAGCGTTCTCGCGCTGGCCTGTCTGTTCTGGACCGATCTGTCCGGGGCGATTTCCTACGGCCATTTTTTAGTGGCCATCGGGGTTGTATATGGGGATGATGATCAGGATGCAATGGTCGAGATTAATTGCATTGAGTGGAGCGATCGCAGGTGTTGCCGGATCGGCCTTCTCGTCTTTCTTCTCTTTGGACGTGTGGCGCTGGATTGCTATGTCGCGGGCAAGTGCGAGGAGGGCTTCTTTGCCATCGCATTCGCCGGAATGGATGCCGCCGGTCATGACGATTATGAGTTTGCCGGATTTTTTGGCTTCTTCGGCATTGGCGACCGGGGGGTCTGCGAGTAGAGCCATAGGAATTGTGCGGCCCTCGCCAGAGGTGCCGATGTCGGTGAGTCGAACGAGGGGTGATGCGGCAGCGAAATCTTTGAGGAAAGTGCGAACTTCCTCGTATCTGGCGGTTGATTCAAAGTTGCTCTTCTCGGCGACGGTCTGAAGCTTGGCGAGGCTTTCGAAATCGGGCTTCGTCGGCGGCGCGGAGACTTCTGTTGGGGCATCGGCAGCCAAGGCAATCGACATGTTGCATACACAGAGGCTGACTGCGATCAAAGTGTTGAGTAGGAATCGTGATTTCACGGGCAGGCTCCCAAGTCGCGCGATTGTGTGCAGGCGAAAGGCACCTGCCTGATCTTTTGATCAACAGGTTTGGATGATACCAGCTTTTGACGGAATTGATACGGTCAATCCAACGCGTGGGAAATGTCTTTGATCAAGTCATCTACATCTTCAATGCCCACGGAGAGGCGGACAAGTCCATCGGTGATTCCCAGTGCTGCGCGATTTTCCGGGGGGACACTGGC
>SXOY01000074.1 GCA_005776545.1 Planctomycetia bacterium
TGCACAGTCAGCTCGATGATGCGGTCGCGGCGGAGCAATACGAACAGGCGGCACGATTGCGGGACGAAATTCGCAGCGTTTCAGAATCTCGCGGCAATTAGATATGGCAAGCAAGAAACATCCATCGCCTGATTCCCACGGTTCGCACGATCCGCTCAGCCCGCGCGAGACACCGCTTTGGCTTACCGGAAATGGCCCCATGAGCGATGTCGTGATTTCATCACGGGCACGGCTGGCGCGAAATCTGGCGGGGTATCCATTTATTACGCGGGCCGATCGGGCTGATCGTTTGCGGGTTTTCAAGATCTGCAAAGACTGGATACCTAAGTCGCATGTGGCGGCGGAGACATCCATTCTGGAACTGCACTCGATGTCAGCCCAGGAACGCATGTTGCTTGTAGAGCGGCACGCGATTTCAAAGCCACTTGCCAAAGGCAAGGCGTATGTGGGCGAGGTGCAGGAACCCAAGGAGATTTCACAATCCGATCCGCGTGGCCTTGCAGTTGCGCTTGATCAGAGCGGATTGTCGGTCATGATTAATGAGGAGGATCACTTGCGGATGCAGGTGATTCGCCCCGGTCTGAATCTTTCCGCGGCGTGGGATGCGGTCAATCGCGCGGATGATCAGATTGAGGCCGGGTTAGATTACGCGTTTCATCAGGATTATGGATATTTGACGGCGTGCCCTACAAATGTCGGTACGGGGTTGCGATTGAGCTGCATGTTGCACCTGCCTGCACTGAAGGTTGTGGGCGAAATGGAAAAGGTGAAGAGCGCGGCTAATGACATGTCGCTGGCGGTGCGTGGATTTTATGGTGAGGGTTCGGAGTCGGTCGGCGACTTGTATCAGATCTCGAACCAGACAGCTTTAGGAAAAACCGAATCGCAGATACTCAATACGTTGCTTGAGGAGATCATCCCGCGCGTGATTGACTACGAGCGAGTGGCACGCAAGACGCTGCTTTCAAAGCGGAAGATATTTATCGAAGATCAGGTGAAGCGGGCGCTGGGGATCCTGACGCATGCGCAGCTGCTGGGCACCGAAGAGTCGATGCAGCTCATCAGCCAGGTGCGTCTGGGTGTGTCACTGGGATTGATAGACCATGTGTCTATTGAGTCGGTGTCTTCGCTGTTTCTATTGGTACAGCCAGCGCACTTACAGAAAATTGTCGGGCAGGAGATGGATCAAGATGGGCGCAAGGAGGCTCGCGCCACATTGGTTCGACAGAAGCTGCGTTGATTGTTAGAGGAGTTTGGGCCAGAGCCAGCCGAACATTCCGGCGGTCAGTAATGCGTAGACGATTGCATCAAAGAGCGATGCCGGAAGAGCTTTCCACGGGCGGCCTTTCCAGATCGAGTCGGTGAGGACGCCGCCGCCGTGGGCGATGAACGCGGCGATCGCGACAAAGGTGAAGATCTTCATGTACGAAGTGCCGCGGATGTATGCGGTGCTGGCAAGGAATGCAATTCCCGAAGTGAGCAGGAGCAGATTTACAATCCACATTGAGAGAGAGACTCCCATGTTGACCGGACCATCCATGACGGTGAGACATCCCCACGGACCGGCCTTTTGTTTGGCGAGATTCTCCGGAGATTTCATGTTCTTGTGATCGCAGAATGGGAACGTGTACATGCCGCCGGGAAGTTTTTGTTCGCGGATCGCGTTCAGCAATTTTTCTTCTTCTGGCAACTTGCTGTAGTCTTTTTTGTGGATGGGAAGCATCATCCAGATGATCGAGCTTGCGAAGAACACAGCAACTGTACTTAGCAGAATCGGAATCCAAAGATCGGTGAGTGAAACTCCCATTGCGAGACCTCCCTTAAAAAGCGATGCTCAAGAGCATCGACTCAGGAAGTCTAGACCGTGTTCACGTCCGACGTGTCGCTCTCGGAGGTACAGGCACTAGGCACTGGGCACTGGGCACTAGGAACTGAACATACCAACAAGTTAGGTAATGACCGCGAATGTGTTAATGATGGTTTCTACGTTGTAGAACGTTGCGATTCGCAAGGTCAGCGCTGTGTTTCCAAGGGGCAAACCGGCGGTAGGAATACGAACAACCCAGTGGCCGTTTCGCATGTTTCCGATGACTGGGTAGTACTCGGTGTTGTCGCGAATTTCGAGAATTCCGGTCACACTGCGGATGCCTGCGGGAGAGATGGCATCGAGCACTACCTCAAGGAATCGAGCGCCGTTTTCGGTGACCATCTGCGTTGAAAGCAGATTCACGTTTGGACGTTGAGTCACCACGACCACCGTTGATCGAGCTGCGCCGATTCGACCATTTGCATCAATTCCGGCGGCGGCAATATGGATCTGGCCGCTGCCTGCAATGGGAAAATTGAAAGTTGGTTGCTGGGTCCCAAGACCAGAAGTAAGTGAACGTTGCTCGATCAGTCGGTCATAGGCCATGTTGTATTGGCCATCGCGATCGACATCGTAAAACAAGATCGCGGCAGAAAGTCCGATGGGCGAGCCAACTGCGGAACTGATTGTTGTTTCAATTGTGAACGCTTCACCTTCGATGACCCAGAGTTCAGTGCGCGGTGTGCCAGAAGGCGCCTGGCGCACGCGTGTTACCCAGGGAAGCACGTTGGTCGCGCTGCTTGAATCACCGGGTTGAACCGCGATGCGAGCTGGGCTGCGCGGATCGCCCGAGGTTCTGGCATCGACGGCGTATGCACCGTACTGCCGCGGCCAGGGCCATGATGCCTGCGCGGTTGCATTGAGCGTGAATGTGCCGCCCATGCTTCCCATTGCGGGATTTGCATTGACCGTTCCCAGGATGACATCGCCAGAGTCGTATCGTTCGCTGCGGTTTGCATCGTAAAAGAAGACTGAATGCGTGACGGCGTTGGGTGCGCCAGGAAGTACAACGGCCCAGCCGCTTGCGGCCCATTGCTGTACAACTGCGGTGAGCTGAACGCTGGTTGCCGAGCCAGTTGCTGAAAATACGACGACATTTGCACGCGGCGCGATCGCAATCGTCATTGTCGCCGCAGTGGAACTCCATGCGCCATTGACATCGACCACGTTGGCACCGATGGTGCGAGTTTGCACACCGAGCGCATCGGGGGATTCGAACCCTTGAGCAATTGCCCAGCCCAATGTTGTTGTAAGCCTGAAGGCGTTGGTATTTGGAACGCGAATCCAGGTGTCGCCGATGGGTTGATCAACTCCAATGTCCCAGACGTGATTGTCGTTCATGTCGGCGAAGAAACTCGCCGCGAAAAGTTGGGTTGAACCCAGACCAGTGACCGTGAGCGTGATCGGATCATCGGGCGTGACGATAGAAGATGAGGCGTTGATAATGGCAGCTTGCGGCCGCGAAGTGCGTTGAAGTTGCAGAAGTCTGGGTGTGGTGCCCCAGCGTCCCTGCGTGTCCTGAAGATTGGTCATAAGCCGCACGTTTTGCGGCCAGGCACTGGTTGGGAGAACCGTTCGGCTGAGAGATGCTTGCTGTGCGCCGGAGTTTGTCCAGGTATCGCCGAGTGTTGCATCGACTCCCGGTGTCCAGCGGCTGTTGCCATCAAGATCGAGCCAGAAAGTCGCAGCGCGGATACCGGCTTGGGCAATTCCCGTGGTGGTCAGGGTGATAGGGACGCCGATCGGGGCGGATTGATGATCAGCGCGGAAGTCGGTCACTGCCGGAACGGAGAATAAGTTGCGGTTTTCGAGAGCTTGGAAGATTGAGTCAACCGAGTAACGGCACTTCATGTGAATACCCCTTTTGCGCTGTGACGCATTCGAATATACCGGTTATTGGTACCGGGGGTTGCAAGAAAGGCAGAGTGCTGAGTGCTGAGCGATGAGTGCTGAGGGTGGCAAAGGGGCGGAGGGTAAGGAAAAAGTGGCAAAGTGGCAAAGTGGCAAAGTGACGGAGTGACGAAGTGGCGGAGGGGCGATGGGGTGAAGGGGCGGAGGGGCGAGTTTTTTTGAAATTTGAGATTACAGAGAAGCTCAACGAAAATTTCAAAGGGACTCATGAGTCCCTGACCCCCTTTTGTTCCCTCCAGAGGCGGGCGCGGACGCATTTGAGTCAATAACGGAGGTGGGGTTCAGAAGAGTGCTGAGAGAGATGGTTCAGATTGCCACGAGTTTCGTTCAGATTGCCATGGCAATGTGGCAACCTGAAGGCGGAATGCGGCGATTTGTGCAAGCTGCGATCAGAATGGGATGAATAGGTCAAATAGGACGAATAGGACCCATGAGTTAGTGCGGCGGAGATTGTTTGCGGTTTGGTTTTCATGGCGGCAGCTTATCAGGTTGTACGGGTTAGGTCAAGGCGAATTGCGGTAAAAATCTGTATCGGACAAAAATGGGGCGCGAGATGTCCGGAATCGATGAAATGGGGTTGTGCATGTGCTTGCGGGCCAGGTTTACAACTGGCCCAGTTGATCCCAAGAAGGATGGGAAGGCTGGTCTCGTTGGAATAGACTGCAACCAGAGGTTCACGCCGCAACTTTGACAAAGCTCCATGGCAAAGCGAACAGATGTCATGATTCTCGCACTACACGCCTCGCGGCTAACCGGGCGTGCGGTGGCTTTGACAGCTTCAACAATGACTGGCTACGCAGCAGCAACTTACGTGATTTTCCTCCGCATGCATGCACAGACCGGATTTCAGAGCGACTACTACGCAGATGTCGCTAAAGGCGGAGGTGGGTTGCCAATACCCGCGCACCTTCACCTGCTTTGGCTGAGAACATTTGCACTTGAGGATATGAATCAACGTTTCACACCCGATTTTCGATATCCCAATGGCATCGCACATTATGTCTTTGAAATGAACCCAGGCTATACATTCCTTTATGGATATTTACAACAAACTCTGAGTCTCATTTTCTGTACGGTGAACATTGCGCTGATCGTGAGCTACTTTGCGCCACTGGGACTTGGCCCGCGCGGTCTCACACGCGCGCCTGCCCCGGTTCGCTCAGACCTTGGTCGCATGTGGACTGATGCGCTGCGCAATTCACCGATGCAGTGGGGACTTGTTCTTGGTGCAGCAGCTTCAATTGGCTTCTCGGCAGCGATACTTGGGGAGGCGTACGGCATTGTCCGGCAATATTGGTTTGGAGATCTGGCGTGGGAAAACGGAGGGCCGGCAACGAATGTGGTCAGACCGTTCTACGCGCTGCTGACCCCTCCGGACGCAGTCTGGCTCTTTCTCGGTTGTTTCCTGCTCGCAGCGGGCAGCCACATTCTCGCCGCACGAAGCCGACTTATGCAAGACCCGGCAATGATTGCACGCTGGTGTTTTTCGTGTGGATATCCAAGAGTTACACAGATTGGCAACACAGATGCTCCGCAAACCTCCGCCCCCACCCTCTGCCCCGAATGCGGCAAGCCGCCGGGAGTTAAGATACAACGTTTCGGTAAGCGACACATAAAACTGGCAATCGCCGCCATTTTCATATTATCTGTCATCGCCTTCTTCGTTGTACCTAGGATCGTCTTGTCGTTGTAGAACCCCGACGCACGAACCCAGTTGTAAACTCTCACTCGCAGATTCCATGGCAAAACGATCGCCTCTTGTAATTTTCGCACTACACGCCGCGCGGCTTACCGGCCGCGCGGTGGCGTTGTCCGCTTCAACAATGATTGGCTACGCGGCAGCGACCTACGTCATTTTCTTCCGTATGCACGCACAGACCGGATTTCAGTCTGACTACGTCGCCGCTGTCGAGAAGGGAGAGCGGTTTGCAGTCCCCACATATATGCACCTGCTTTGGCTGAGAACCTTCGCACTTGAGGATATGAGTTACCGTTTCACGCCAAGTAGTCGATACCCCAATTTTATCGCACACTACTCTTTCGAGCCAAATCCGCATTATTCAGCTCTATACAGTTTCGCGGTACAAACGCTGATACCAATCTTCTGTGCGGTGAGCGTAGCGCTTTTCGCAAGTCAGTTCACCCCGCTCTGGCTTGGTCCGGGCGGCCTTACTCGCACTCCAACAGCCCTTCGCCCGGTCATCAATTGTGCTTGGACGCTCGCGCTGCGCGACACGCCGATGCGCTGGGGTCTTCTGCTCTGTGCAGCGGCAACCATTGGCTTCTCGGCAGCGATACTTGGGGAGGCGTACGCCATCGTCCAAACTTACTGGTGGGGAGATATGGCGTGGGAAAACGGAGGTCCGGCAACGAATGTGGTCAGACCATTCTTCGCGCTTTTCACTCCGCCAGATGCTGCATGGCTGCTCCTTGGCTCTTTCCTGCTTGCAGCAGGCAGCGTCATAGTAACCGCACGCGACCGTTTGATGCGGGACAAAGCAATGATCGCCGGATGGTGTTTTTGTTGCGGGTATCCCAGAGCCGCGCCGAGCAGACCTGATGAACTTGCAGCATCCGTTCCCCTCCTCTGTCCGGAATGCGGAAAACCGCCCGGCGCTCACAAGCAACGCCTTGGGATTCGACATGCAAAGCTGGCGATTGCCACGGTTCTGATCCTCTCTGTCGTCGCTTATTTTGTCGTACCTTGCATTATTTTGGCTCTCTAGGCGCGAGGTTGGCGGCGGGGCGTCTTCCGGTTCCTTGCGTGTTTGTAAGTGAATCACCCAGATCAGCGCGAAACAGGTCAGCGCGGATCTGAAGGCCCGCGACAATCTCAGGCCTTTCTGCGGCGAGATTGTGAGTTTCTGCGGGGTCTATTTCCAGGTCGTACAACTCCAGTCCTGATTTCACCTGCTTGTAATTACCGGGTGAGCCGCCCGTTCCCGGCGGGCCATCCAGTGTTCTGTAAGAATGTGGCAAGATGAGTTTCCACCGACCCATTCGAACAGCTTCGAGGTCGTTGGTGTTGTAATAAAACGCAAGTGCTCTGCCATCGAGCGAGGAATCCTGGCCGCCTATCAGCAGCGAGCGAATATTTTTTCCATCAATGCGATGTTCTGGCAACGGGGCGTTGATGATGGATGCGATGGTCGGGAGGATGTCTATGGTCATCGCGGGAGTGTGACACACTGTTCCAGCAGGAATCGTTCCCGGCCAACTTGCGATGAACGGCTCTCGCACGCCCCCTTCCCAAGAAGTTCCTTTTCCCTCGCGAAGGCCGCCGGTTGTCCCTGCGTGATTTCCATACGAGAGCCAGGGACCATTGTCGGAGAGAAACAGAATCAACGTGCGATTTCGAAGACCCAATTTCGTAACCTGTGCCACGATCTGTCCCACCGACCAATCTATCTCTTCGACTACATCCCCGTAGACCCCAGCGCCGCTATGGCCAACAAACTCGGCTGAAGTAAACAGCGGGACATGCGGCATCGGATGTGCCAGATAGAGCAGAAATGGGTGATCCGCATTTTTGCGAATGAACCTGCATGCCCGTTCGGTGAACATTTTGGTAAATTCCATCTGATCCTGCGGCGAGATCTCCGGGTCGATGATCTCGCTGTTTTCCCATAGCGGCAATGGTGGATAGCCGCGTTTCCGTGCTTCGCTGTTCTCTGGCAACTTCACGAGGTCAGGATGCAAAGGCCACATGTCGTTTGAGCATGGGATGCCGCAGAACTCGGAGAATCCCTGATTCAGCGGCAGAAGCGAGCGATCGCTCCCCAGGTGCCATTTTCCGAAAGCAGCAGTGCGATAGCCGCGGGAAGCGCATAGATCAGCGATTGTAACTTCAACAGGATTCAGCCCGGTGGTCGACTTTGGCCCTAACGCTCCGGCGATTCCGACGCGATTTGAGTAACACCCTGTGAGTATTGCGGCTCGCGAGGCGGAGCAGACGGATTGGGAGACATAGAAGTTGGTGAAACGCGAGCCTTGTGCCGCGAGCAGGTCGAGATTGGGAGTGCGCCATCGCGTTTGCCCGTAGCACGAAAGGTCACCATATCCCAGGTCATCGGCGAGCACGATGATGATGTTTGGAGTGCATGCAGAATCGGTAGTAGCAGTGGTGGATGTGCATGCGGGAAGAAACAAGACTGGAAGCGTGAGCAGGAAGAGCTTCATGGCTTCAGTCTATCGCAAACGCGCGGTGCCCGCACGAAACTCTCGTTTTCACGCCAACACCGCCTGACGCAAGTGCAGCCTGGCACACATACGTTCGAGGTTTGTAGATACAACGCTGGGGCAAGAGCTACGCACCGTCGTTCAGATACGCCGGTAGATCTGGGCCTTGGCGGCGACATGACGGGTTTCAAAAAATGCGTTTCCCTTATCCCGGAATATTTTCTGATTCGAGATGCGGAACGAGAACTTTCCAGCGGCATCCATTCAGATACATAGAGATACTCATGAGTCGCGTGTAAATCCGCGAATGTCATCTAATGGAAACGCAGGGCGTGCGATGGGGCGCAATGCAAGGGCAAGCAAGGCGCGTTCGTCATCATCGCCGCCGATCCGATTAGTTCGCAGAATGTGACAACCTGTGCAGCGATGAATGATGGCCCATTCACCATCGCGCCGCACTTCGATGCCAATTGGTTCCATTGGTGCCTGGCATGCGCACGACCGATCGCCGGTCTGCTCATCGAGGTGTCGCGACCACAGACATCGCGGGCAATGATTGCGATGATTGGTGCCGAACGCTCTTGCGGGAACATGGAACCCGCAGGACATGCAAGTAAATGAGCAATTGTTTCGAGACTTAGGGGATTGTTGGGTCATGTGAGTACGTAGCGATAGCGTGCCAGCGAATCGGGCAGGTGCCGCGCTGGTGGGAATGGGGGATGGAACCGAGGGTGAGTTGAGCACACGAGGGGCACATGAATGCCAGCCGCGTGCGCGCAGTGTCACCACTAAATAGAGAACAGGTGAAAAGCTGGGAAGTCGGCAAGAGATTCTGCCATCAATTGCGCAAGCGGCCAAATGGGCATGTTTTTGCCGCAGATTTTGCGTATTGCTCAATATGCGAACAGCGGTCCAGCGTGTTCAACAACTGAGTGTGCGAGGCGAGAATGTCTTAGAGAATGGCAGTCATAGTCGCACCAAATAAACCTTGTATGTTCCAAGTATACATGGTTGTTGATAAATTGCAAGTGGAAATTGAA
>SXOY01000075.1 GCA_005776545.1 Planctomycetia bacterium
CGCTGGCATAATGCGACATCATCGCATCCAGATCATGTGCATTCCATGCCGCGTACCAGGACTGCGCGAACGCCCGTGCGAATTGTTCAGTGACTTGCATGCCAAAAACATAGGCCCGCACTACCCCCACGTTGGTACACTCTCACAAATCAGGAGTACATGTAACTCAAACCCAACAGGCCCGCTATCGTTTTCCTGATGCCTGTATGATCCAATGCGACTCACAAGTCTCAACGCAAAGTGACCCCCTATGAACTCATCCGTCCGCAACAACATCCTTGCCGGTGCGTTCCTCATTCTCACGCTCGTGCTCGCAGTCTGGCTCACCTTCACACTTTCCGACCACGGCACACCCGGCGCCAACACGCCCATTGTCATTCGATTTGACCTTTCCACCGGCGCACATGGAATCAAAGAAGGCTCCCCGATCCTGATGGGTGGCCAACGAATCGGCCAGGTCAAAAAAATCGACTACCACAACGCTACCCCAACTGGTGACTCCTCGCATCAATACGTCGATGTCCTGGGCCTGGTGCAAGACAGCCTCAAACTCACCTCTTCTGCAGTCGCAGAACTCGATCGCCCCATCGTCGGCTCGATCTCCACGATCAACATCTCAGCACTTTCCCGCGCCAACGCCGCCGCGCCGACGCTCCAGAAAAGCACACTCGCCCCCGATGCCATCATCATCAAAGGCGAACTCGCTCCGCCAGCATTCCTCAAACAGGCTGGATTTGGAGTTGAACAAGCTAATACCGTCCAGGGCACCGTCACCGACATCGCTGCTTCATCCAGACTTATCAAAGATGCACTCGAAGGCAACCGCCCCAAATTTGACGAAATTGTCACTTCGACTCAGTCGATCGTCCAACGCATTGACAGCAAAATGCCAGAGTGGACCCAGCGGATTGACTCAATTACCGCCGATGTCTCCAAATCCGCGGCGGAGTTCCCCGTCATCGCCGCAAAGCTGAAAAAACAAGTCGATGAAATCGATGCCTTCATCGCCCGCAACAAAGACAAGGCCGACTCGATTGTCGCCAAAGCCGACACCAGCATGACCAACATTGATCAAGCTGCCGCCAAGATCAATAGCAAGTCCATCCAGTCCTTCAACAACACACTTAAAGAAGCACAGGATGCCCTCGCAAAAATCCAGGGTCCATTGACTCAGGTCCGCGACTTCATCAATGAAGATCTTCCGCAGGTCAAAACCACGCTCGCCAACGCTCGACTGATGAGCGAACAGCTCAAACTCACCGCCAACGAAGTTCGCGCCCAACCCTGGCGACTGCTCATCCGCCCCGACACCCGCGAACTTTCCATGCAACTCCTGTTCGATGCCGCTCGTTCCTACGCCGCCGCAATAAGCGATCTGAAAGCCACAGCCGATTCCCTTTCCGCCGCTCAGAATTCCAGCACCAAGTCCGACGAGCGAATCAATCTTCTCGCCAAAGACCTGGAAAACGCCCTCAAACGCGCCCGCACCGCTGAAGACACGTTCCTCAAACGCATGTCAGAAAAATGAACGAACATAACAAGATAACCGGAGAAACATGCCGGTGTCAAATTCGCGAGGAATCAAATTGGAAACAGCCCCAAGTAGATTACTTGGAGCTGAGACTTGATGAGTTTTAGTCTTAGTAGTTATCGAGCTTCGAGCGCTTCTGGATTGACTTGCTGTGTGCTGCCGATGCGCCACGCGGCGGAGTTAGAATCCGAAGAAGTGTCTTGCGCATCCAAAGGTCTCGGCCTCCATGATCGCGATTTGAGCGGCTTGGCAAGCAAAGTACTCTGGCGTGGATGCGCTTCCGTTTGACCATGCATAACAGCATTTCTTCATTCCGTCCAGGGCATCGCATATCGCCTTTTCAGCACAACCGCGAAAACCCGGACTTTGTGGCATGTCGCACCCGTTCTTGAGGGCATGCCTCTTGTAGCGCTCATCACAGTCTGCATAGGTCCAACGCGGTGGCGGTGGAGGCGGCGTACCCCCGCAGTCGTAGTAATTGGGAAGGCAAAGCGTTGGAATTATCTTGCATTCAAATTGCTTGCCACCTGAGAGTCGCGACACTGCTTTGACGTCGCTGGTGGCGCACACAATTGATCCACAACCGCTTTCGTCAGTCTGAAGATCAGAGAATATGTTGTCAATTTGGTGGTCGAGGGTAATTGATTTTACGACTGTAGTTGTGAAATTGGGATTAACAGCCAAGATCGCCACCGTGTGATGATCTGGCATTAATGCCAATATCTCATCAACTTCGTCGCCGTCCATATCAGCAAACTTCGTCGCCGTCCATATCAGCAAACGCGAAATCGATCGCCCCACCGGTTGCAAATGGCACCACCACAAGCCCGTTTGGGACTTTGTCGCCGCTGAGGATCAGCGTCGCATTGGGAAGTGTTGTATCATACATGATGATGTCAGGGGTGCGATCAGCGCTAACGTGTCCGGCAGTCGCGCTTTGAACTCCAAATGTTGAATTGCAGACGCCAAGGCTGCCAATCAGTGCTATCAGATAACCTCTCATTGATATTCCTCTGTAAGTTCTTACGACGGTACAAGTCGTGTTTTTCTCGTCGACCCCGAACCTTGACAACGTGAGTTCTTACGACAACGATCGAAGCAATGAGTCTTCGCATATTCAGCACACACCGATTAATCAGCTTTATCCTCTTGTTGCCTGGTGGCCTATTGCTTCTTGGCGGCTTAGCCGCTCGGGTACACCCAAGTGGGTTTAGACTTGTCCAAGTAATGGCACTTGTGTTGTCGTTGGCTTTTGCTCTCCTTCAAATTAGAGCATGGATCTCGCCATGCAAGAAAGTTGTGACTACTTTAGTAATTGGATGGAGCGTTGCATGGATAGGAGCGTTTGCGACAAGTGGTCTTGCCACTAATACAGGTGGAATGGCGAATCCTTGGTGGCTCGCGAGTTTTGCGATGATGTTCCTTATGCCAGCAGCCATTGCCGCCATCTACCTGGCAACGAACTGCAAGCGAGGACTTTTCTTTGGAATTGGGGCAGTTTGTTTGCTGGTTACAGCGATAGGGTCCATGATGATTCTTTGGCAGGCGGTGCTGTCATTTCGCAGTTTGCATATTGAACCAGACTCTGGGCTTGTTCTTGCGGTAAGTGGCAGCCTTGTGTCGTCACTTCTCATCTTCGCTACTGATGAAAAATCAGGTATTCCAACCAAGGCAGAATAGCTAGTTTTTCTCGCGAAAAAAGGGCAACAGACTCCTCGCAATATCTACCTTGGCACCGCCGCAATCGCCCATGCCCCGTTGCGGCCCCGTCGCGCTGTGACTCTGCGTACCCCGTTCACCTTTGTCTCGCTCGATTCACCCGATCGCATGTTCCGAACTCGCCCGCAACTGCTTCACGCACGCAATCACAATCTCCGCCGCGGTTTCAAGCTCTTTTTCCCCAGTATCGCGGCTCAAACTGAACCTCACCGCCCCATGCGCAAGCACCGGCTCAAGCCCCATCGCTAGTAACACCGGTGATGGCTCCAGCGACCCAGATGAACACGCCGCCCCAGCGCTGGCACACACTCCGCGCTCAGACAGCAAAAGCAAAAGTGCCTCGGCCTCAAGCGTCGCAAATGCAATATTGCTCGTATTCCACAGCCGCGGCACGCCAGCCGGAGGCGTCACCACTCCCGCAACCGCATCGACAATCTTCGCTTCAAAACTGTCACGCAGTTTTTCCAGCCGCTTAATCGCAATCAAATCTCTCACAAACTCCGCCGCTTCCTCTGCCGCAACTCCAGCACCGCAAATCCCGGGAACATTCTCAGTCCCCCCACGTCTCCCCAATTCCTGAGTCCCATGAATCTGCGGCATCATCCGCACGCCCCGCTTTGACCACAACACCCCAACGCCTTTAGGTCCATGAAACTTGTGCGCTGAAAACGTCGCGATATCAAACGGTGCCGCACACTCCCCAGAAGCATCCGTCAAGAAATCCGCCGGCATCTTTCCCACCCACTGCGTGGCGTCACAATGGAAGATCGCACCAATCTCTTTTGCCAACTTCCCAATTTCTTCAACCGGCTGAATCACACCGGTCTCGTTGTTAGCCCATTGCACACTGATCAAAGCAACCGGCCGAGCCTTCAAAACCTCGCGGCTCTTGGCAATATCAATCCGCCCCGACCGATCATTCACCAAGGGCAACCAGACAACCCGTGCTTCCCCCCGCTTCTCCAGATCCTCCGCCAAGTCCCGCACTGCATTGTGCTCAACCTTGGAAGTAGCAATCGACCGGGCAGCCAGCGGCAAAGCTCCCAAAACCCCGCGCACCCCCAGATCAATCGCCTCAGTCCGCGAAGAAGTAAAAATAAGGTCCCGCGCCCGCGCCCCAATCAACCCAGCAACCTGCCCCCGAGCCCGCTCAACCGCCGCCCGCGCCTCCTGCCCAAACCGATGAACACTCGACGGATTCCCCCAAAATTCAG
>SXOY01000076.1 GCA_005776545.1 Planctomycetia bacterium
GCTGAGCATGAGACTCCCCTGCCCCATCCGGGGCAGAAAATAAAATACCAGCTTTCCACCAGTGACGCAACGCTCAAAGCAGCGTTGCTTTACTGGTGGCAACATTCCTGGCGACCCGTTGGGCCGCCAAAGCAAAACCGCACGCTCATGGGAACGTCGAGCGAAGCCATCACAGTGCAGTTCGGCACCGATGGCGGAAGCTTTACGTTCGCAGGTGCGACTACGAATATGAAGATCGCGGCGTAAAGACTCGAGCGGAGCTCGAATTAAATTCAAACACACGGCCCCGAGTCTTATTGGCTCGGGGTCTTCTCTATGAGGGCGGCGTGGGCGCGGAACAGTCGCCGGTGCTTCCAGCGCGCGTACAACAGGGCTCCCAAGAGATACAAACTCATGCCAGCGGGCAAGGACAGATACGTGAGGAAGAAACCTTCGTCCAACCCGTCGCGAGCGGACCTCGGACCGTTTGGGGTGATGGGAGCGAGAATTGGTGTGAATCGAGAGAGTGTTGTCTCGTTGAGGAGTATGGCAATCCCTAGTGCTGTTAGCGCCTGGAGAAGGATGACGCGTACAAACAGCCGCGGCCATGCTCTCAATCCGCTAATGGTGATACCGAACGCAAAGAAAATAGGAAGGATCAAGAAGAGGCTTCCGCCAATCATTCGCGCTGAAACGGGGCCAGATTGGAAAATCACGTTTACCCGTCCCATGAACCAGACCGTGTAGCGTGCGATGACGATCAACGAACACCCGATGGCAGTCCACGCTGCACGCGTTCCCCAGGGATGAGTCGTAGGAACTACCCTCCCTGAGCCGCATCCTGGACAAAGCACGATCCCCGCGCTCGGAATTGGGTGTCCGCATTTGCCACAGAGACCGGGAGGTATCGGAATGGGAGGGGTGATCTTTTGCCATGTCATCCTCAGGATGAGCCAGGCGATAATTCCCCCTCCGACCCAGAAAATCATAAATGCGGTAATGAGGGATTCCATCCGTGTGGGTACAGCATACCCCAAACTTGACCCTCACGCCCTTCGCGCCTTTAATTGAGGCCCTACCGGGATTGTCCCGGACGGGAATTCAACCGGATCTTCCCAGATCTATCGCTGCACCGAAGTCTCGGTCTGCGGCACACACAATCGAAGGCCGCCTTTCGCCTCTGGCGATGTCGAGCTTTCACCCCTCACCACGGGAAGCGGCGAAAGCCGAGGTGAGCAGGGACGGAGGTTTGTTTTCATGGCACGGTACACTGGTCCAAAACTGAAATTGTCTCGTCGAGTGGGCGTCCCGATCGTGGATCTGCCCAAGCACACAAGCAAGCGTGCACTGGTTTACCCAGGTATGCACGGCTTCCGCGGCCGCCGCCTCAAGGCGTTCGGCATCCGCATGAATGAAAAGCAGAAGCTGCGGTATCACTATGGCGTGCTCGAGCGCCAGTTCCGCGGGTACGTTGCTGAGGCAGGTCGTCGCCCGGGTAACCGCGGCGAGACTCTCATGCAGCTGCTTGAGCGTCGACTTGACAATGTCGTGCGTCGCGCTGGCTTCGCCCGCTCGGTGTGGGCATCGCGTCAGCTGGTCGCTCACGGACACGTGAAGGTCAATGGTCGCAAGACCGATCGTGCGAGCTGCATGCTGAAGGTCGGCGATGTGATTTCTCTCAAGGAGAAGGCACAGAAGCAGGCCAAGGAATCGATGGAGAGCCTGGCTGGTTTGGAAGTTGCGGGCTGGATCGAAGTGAACCCGGCTGAGATGACGATCAAGATCGTCGCTCTGCCCACATCAGACCAGATCCCCTTTGACATCAACGCCAACCTGATCGTCGAATTCTATCGTTGATAGATACTGATCTTTAACCGGCAGCGACGGTGCGACGGCGGGAAACTCCCTTCGTTGTGCCGTCGCTGCTTGTCTTGTATCGCACTACAGTGCCGGCTCAATCCAGGCCATTTCAATCCAGGACGGTGACTCAATGCTGAAAATCTTGCGTAAGAACAAGCAGTGGCTGTTTGTGGGCTTCATGGGCCTGTTGGCTGTAGCGTGGCTGGTTCCAACACTGGGACAAAATGGAAGCCCCGCAGATCAAGCAAAAGAGACTGTGGGGATGATCGGTGAGACCAAGCTCAAGCTTGGCGAACTGAATCTGGCAGAGCAGGAATTTGAGGTTCTGAAGCAATTGTACAAGGACCTGATTCCTCTCGACACGCTGCTTGGGATCAAGGTAGAGAATGGGGCACATTGGTTGCTGCTGACTCGTGAAGCTCAGCAGGCCGGGCTTATTGGCGGGCCGACTGATGGTGAAGACTGGGTGCCGGTCCTGGCACATTCGATCGCACCAGATGCCGCAAAGCAGATGTTGAATCAGAATTACATGCGGGCGATTGAGTTCATTCAACGTGACCCAAAGGCACTCGAACTGGTTCAAAAGAACCCGCAGGCAATCTATCCTGTCCTTACGAATCTCATTGAGTCGAGTCTGCTCACAGGGCTTCAGCAGTTGCGTGCGCAAGGGAACAGCCGGCTGGCCGGGGTTGAATCAATGGGCGCAAAGATGGCCCCGGATGTTTTTGATCAAACGATGGCCAAGGTGCGTGGAGTGAGACGGTTAACCAATGCGTTCTTTGGCGCAGCGCGGACGAGCGATAAGCGGTTGGCAAGCCTTGTGACCGATAGGCTTGATCTGGGCATTGTCAACCTGGTACAGATTCCCGCCGATCGCCTGAAAAAAGAAATTGCTGATCCAACACCGGAACAGTTGAAAGAACATTTTGAAAAATACAAAGCGGTTCGACCGGGAACCGGCGAATTTGGATTTGGATATGTGCAGCCGGATGGTCTGAAGCTGGAATATCTGAAGCTTGATCGCACAGCGATTGAAAGCGCCATCAAGCCCGATGAAGTCGAGGTCAACAAGCGCTGGCGTACCAATCGTGCGGTGTACAAGGGCGAATTCAGCGAAGAACGCCCGAAGATCGAAGCGTCGATGAAAGCGGATCTGGTCAAGGCTGCGATGTCAGAGGCCGTCCGCATTGCGCGTGGCGAGATTTCACGAGCCATGAAAAAACTGCCCGATGACGGAGCATACAAGCAACTGCCTGCGGACTGGGACACCACCAGAATCAAGCTTCAGGACATTGCCAAAGCCATCCAGACGACGTTGAAGCAGACTCAGGGCGCTGACATCGCCGAGCCTTTGGTGACGTTGAAAACGGGGAGCTGGGTTACTCCCAAGGAAGTCAACGAACTTGAAGGGATTGCAAGGGCGAGCGTGCAGATGGGTCCCAAGCGAGAGACCTTTATCGAGGTGCTCAGCCACCTGCGCGAACTGGGTGCGCGTAATGACTACGCACTCCAAATTGGCGTTCCATATCCCAACGACAAGGCACTTGAAGGTGAAGATGGATCATTGTATTTCTTCGTGGTGACTGCTCTGAAAAAGAGTGCACCTGCTGAGTCGGTTGATGAAGTAAAAACTCAGGCAACTGATGATTACAAGCTGCTTGCTGCGTTTGAGAAGCTGAAGCTTGACAGGCAGGTCTATCTTGATAAGGCTGCGGCTGAAGGACTTGATGCGTTGGCATTGTCATTTGAAAGGCCGCCGCTGGATGCGAAAACCGGTGAAGGTGGCGAGAAGGCACTGGAAGTTCAGAAGCTCGTGCAGATGAACCAGAGTCGAGTGGTCATTGAAGGAAGAGAAGATCGGGCACTTGCGGATAAGTTGTTCCTTGACCAGGTGCGTGCGATTGTAAAGTCAATCGACCCCAAGGCCGAACCAATTCTTGGAGATGCGGCCAAGGGCGATGCGGTGAAGAACCGGTTTGTGGCGACACATATCACTCCTAATAAATCATTGGTACTTGCATTTGTGGTTGCGAATCGCCCGATTACCGCAGAGCAAATGCGAGCGATTGGCCAGGGAGGCGATGAGCGTGTATTGGTGTTACAGGAATTCAAGCCTGAAGATGGCCAGACCTCTCTTGCAGATCCGTTTACGTTTGCAACAATGAAACAACGGATGCGCTATAAGTTGACCAAAGAAGTAGAGACGGTGAAAATTCCAGAACCCAGTGCTACCACGACGCCAGAGAACGGCACTGCACCAACCGCTCCGGCAAACTCCGGCAAGTGATGACTTCCAAAAAAACACAGGCCTGGCTTTATTGAAAGCCAGGCCTGTTTCGTTTTTCGTGTGATGTGTTTCGGGATCAGATGCCCTTGGACTGTCTTGCGGCCTTGATCTTCAGGCGAGCAAAGTTCCGCTCGGCGTTCAGAGCCGTGACTTTGGCGGCACGATCGGAGGCATCATGCGCAACGGTCTTTGCTTCTGCAGCCTTCAATTCCGCCTCGGCTTCAGAAACTGCGATCGTCTCGACTGGAACCGCTTTCTCAGCGAGAATGGTCAGGCGGTTGGAGACCATTTGGGCAAATCCGCCTTCGATGACATAGGAGCGGCTGCCGCCCTTACCCGAGACGGAATCGGCAAAATCTACGCGAAGTTCGCCAGCACCCAGGCGGGTGAGGAGGGCCGCACGATCGACCATAACGCCGATGCCGCCGTCCCAAGCGGGAATTGAGGCATAGACCGCATCCTCATCGAGGATTCGGGCAGCGGGGGTTACGACACGGCAGCGGAAAGCTTTGGATGCCAAGGCTAGTCTCCAATGGAAGGGGCCAATAGTACGCTCTCTGGGGCGGGGAGTCTTGCCAGGTGGACTGGGAAAGGTCGGTCAATTGGCGAATCGGCGGGTTGCCATTTCGATTGCTTTGTTCTCGGGAATGCTGGTTTTGGCATTGGCGATCCGCGTTTTTGTGGCGGGAGGCTGGACCCTCGAGGCCGCCATGCTGGAACTGCGTGTCCATCGTGCGATCGTTGGGGTGGTGGTGGGGGCGTCGCTTGCGATTGGAGGTGTGTTTCTCCAATGTCTCATGCGAAATCAACTGGCATCTCCCGACTTGATCGGGCTGGCATCGGGCGCAGGGCTGGCGGTGATGGCGGGGGAATATCTCGCGAAAACCTCTGGGGAGTTAGGGGAAAATGTACTCGCTAACGCTGCTTTGGCAATGCTGGGGAGCGCGTTGTCACTGGCGACTGTCTGGGGGCTGGCACAGAAACGCAGGATGATGGAGCCTGTAAGCCTGATCTTGATCGGGGTCATTGTCGGACTTGTCTGTTCAGCGATGACGATGTTGCTGCAGCACCTGATGCCGGGGCAAGGTGAATCAACGCGGCGATGGCTGCTGGGCAGTCTAGATGATGGGGCGAGGACGTGGGCACTTTGGAGCGGAGGGGGGCTGTGCGTCCTGTTTAGTGTCATGGGGACGGTCTGGTGGCGGCGACTGGATGCGATGACAATGGCGGAAGATGAGGCCAGATCGCTCGGGGTCAATGTTCGACACATGCGGCAGTTCTTGTTCATCGGCGCCGGTGTACTCGCTGCGATTGCAGTGGTGCTTGCTGGCCCGATTGGCTTTGTCGGGCTGGCATGTCCGCATGTTGCCAGGTTGTGCGCGGGGCCTTCGCATCGATGGCTGATTGTGTTGTCAGCAATTGCGGGGATGGTTTTGGTGGTAAGCGCGGATAGCGTTGTGAAGATGCTGGACCTTCAGGCTGGGAGATTGCCATTGGGTGTGTTGACGACCTTTATTGGCGGGCCGGTGTTGATTTCAATGCTCCGGCGCGGTCGTTAGCATTGCTTTTTTGGCGCAGAGTGCCTCTACTCTGTCACTGTGGCAGCGAAGAAAGTCAAACCTGTGCAGAGATCAGAGGCAGTTGGTGCGGTCTCAACCGTTGCCAAGGCCGTTGATGCCTATGGCACTATGTCGATGAAGCCGCTGCATGTGCTCGTTTTTCTGTTGCCACTGATTGTGGTATATGAGATCGGGTCGGTGTGGTATCTGTCAGACCCAAGCCGCGGCGTTGTCGAAACGATTGGCGCGCGATCGATGTTGTCGCAGTTCTTTGAGATGTTTGGACCGCTGACGTTTTATCTGCCCGGGGCGGTTCTGATAGTTGTGTTTTTCATGTGGCACCTGTTTACTAAGGACAAGTGGCAGATCCGCCCATCGGTGATTGGCGGCATGCTTATGGAATCGCTAGTTTGGTGCCTGCCGCTGCTCGTGATTGGCACGCTATTGATGCGGAAGCCGCTGCTTGTTCAAACCACCACGCAGGGACTTGCCGCATTGCAGTGGCAAGCCCGGCTTACGTTGAGCATTGGAGCGGGATTGTATGAGGAGCTTCTCTTTAGACTGGTGCTTATCACGCTCATCCACTTTCTGACTGTGGATGTGATAAAGACCAAACCGATGTCGGGCAACATCATTGCGATATTGATTTCCGCAGTGTTGTTCTCTCTGTATCATCACAACGCCGTGCCACTGAATGATCCACGAGCATTTGAGACTTATCTGTTCTACGCCATTGCCGGCGCGTATTTCGGGGCCATATTCCTGGTGCGAGGATTTGGTGTCGCGGTTGGATGCCACGCCTTGTATGACGCGATTGTCCTGGTGCTTCTGGTCAACAAGAAATGAGTTACGTGTTTATTTCGGCAACTTCGCAAGTCTTGCCCAGTCCGCGGCAGACAGATACGCCACGCACTTAAACGTGCCCTTGTCGTTGGTCGAATAGATGAGGCAATGACCTTCATCTGAACGCCTGACCTGTGGCGGCAGCGCTGGGCCGACGGTGTTGGAATGTCCAACCAGCAGTGTGTTTCCGGATGTTGGTGCTCTGAATAGAAGCGAACTGATTTCCTTTCCACTCCCGGATGCGAGTCCGGGCGTATCTGTTGCGGGTTTTCCAAAGAGGATTTCAGCGGTGTCGCGGGCGCGGAACATCGGGCTTGTCTCGGCGGTTGTGAAGGTTATCTCAAGCGATTTCAGACTCGCCGCGATTGCCTCAATTTCGGTCTTTCCTTCACTCGACAGGTTGCGTTGCTGAGCGCGATCGGTAGAGCCTGCCACATCTTTTTGCGACTGATCGCTCTTACCGTGTCGGAAGAAAACGATATTACCGCCGGCTTTGAGTGCTTTGATAAGCGCTGCATCTGGTAGATCACTGAAGGTCTGACTCGGAACATCTGAGAATTCTGCACCAAGTGCGGGCGAAGTTGTAAGCCGATATCCCTTCACCCCCAGCGGTAATGCGTAGATACCCGAGCGAGCAGTGATGAACAGCGTGTCGAGTTTGGTGCCGCCAAATTCGCAGTTTGCTGGTCCTTCTGGCACTGACCAGGATTGACCCAGGGTCAGGTCGGACTTGATTTCTTGAATCAACTTGCTGCCGGGAAGTGCGACATAGATGTTGCCGGAGGCATCGACAGCAAGACCATCGCCTGTGCCAGGAAGTACAACTTCTTTCTTGTCACCCAATGTCCCCGGTGAAGTGATGGGAAATGCGACCAATGCCGGGCGACCTGCGGGAACTACATAGAGAGTTTTTTCATCGGGTGAGAGCAACACGCCGTTGGGGCGGTTGTCGTCATCCATCGCGCGTGTGATAGTCCGCTTCGAATCTTTTTCCGGAGATGCGTAGTACACAGATTGCTTGCCCTGGGGGTGTGGCGGGGCTTTGTACAGTGGATCGGTGAAGTAGATTCCGCCCTGTGAATCGATGGTGAGATCGTTGCAGTTAGAGAAGGGCTTTCCTTCGAAGGAGTCGGCGATCGTCTTGAGAGCACGCTTGGCGAGGTCGACTTCTACAAGTTTGGCTCCGCCGAATTGGGTCATGAACAGGCGGCCGGATTTGTCGAACATAAGTCCCGCGCCAGACTCAGTCTTTTCAAGTACGGTGTCGAGCGCGCCATGTGAATCCAGGCGATAGAGCTTGCTCGTACTCATATCTACAAAGTAGATATTCCCATCGGCATCGGCGGCGGGGCCTTCGATGAATCCGAATCCGCCGCGGAGTTTTGTTGCTTCGATGGAGGTGGGAGCAGCCTTGGGTGCTGGCTGCGCCCATGCCGTGTGAACGAATGTAATGAGCGAGAGAGCAGTGACCAGGCGCATAGGAACTCCTTGAATAGGCCGCACTGTATGTGCAAAACCGGAGAGCGGAATTATGGCTTCCATCGCTGTGCGATGGGTACGCGACGGCCAGAACCAAAAGCGACTGAACTGACTTTTAGCCCGATTGCGGCCTGCTTTCGCTTATATTCCGACAAATCGATCAGGCGAATCATGCGTTGAACGACTGCGGCATCAAAGTGAGTTGCTTCGATGATCTCGACCGAGCTCTTTCGACCTTCGACATACAACTCAATAATCCGATCGAGCACCTCGTACGGTGGCAACGAATCCTGATCAGTCTGATCTGGGCGAAGTTCGGCGCTCGGTGCCTTGGTAATTGTCGATGGTGGAATCGGTGCCGATTCAAAACCAGCGGCTTTGGGATTCTGGTTGATCCAGTTCGACATTGCGTACACAAGTTGTTTGGAAACATCGCTCAATACTGCCAGCCCGCCGTTCATGTCGCCGTAGAGCGTGCAATATCCGACCGCCATTTCGCTCTTGTTTCCGGTGGTAAGCACAATCGCTCCGCTGCGATTTGAAAGTGCCATGAGCATGGTGCCGCGGCAGCGAGATTGCAGGTTTTCCTCGGTGATGTCAGGGATCACTTCAGCGAGCTGTTTAAGTTCTCTCTCAGAAAATGCGGCGTTGAGCGTGTCGCGGAACCCATCGACGGCAGGGTTGATTGGCGTCGTGATACATGTGATCTTCAGCCGCCCAGCCAGGTCGTAGGCGTCGTTGCGTGAATGTTCGCTTGAGTATGGGCCGGGCATTGCAACGCCGAGAACATTCGCAGGTCCGATTGCCGCCGCCGCGATGCAAGCGGTGAGGGCGGAGTCGATGCCGCCGGACAGGCCGATGAGAGCCTGCTTGAATCCAATCTTGCGAAGATAGTCTCGCACTCCCAATACAAGTGCGTGGTATGCAAGCTCAGCATCGGATGCGCCGATATACGGATCGTTGACCGATGTTGTATTTTCAGTGTTCACCAAAATCAGGTCTTCGCCAAAGCCACGACCTGCGGCGATAAGAGTTCCCTCGGGGGAGAACGCCGCGGAATGCCCATCAAAGATGAGTTCATCGTTTGCACCTGCGACATTGACAGCTGCGACGCAGACGTGATGTTGGCGAGCGTGCTTTCGCAGGATCTCCCGGTGGCGGCGGCCTTTCCCAAGCACAAATGGGCTGGCAGACGGATTGACAATAACTTCTGCGCCAGCGGCGATGAGTTCAGGCACTGGATCCGCGCGGCCTTCGTATCGCCATGAGAATCCAACATCTTCACCCTTCCAGAGATCCTCGCAGATTGAAAGCCCGACCCTGGTCGTGCCTGCGGATGTTGGAACGGATATGACACACGGCTTGTCACCGGGCCGAAAGTACCGATCTTCATCAAAGACGTCATAGGTCGGCAAGAGTCGCTTGTCGTAGTAGTCAAGCAATGTGCCATCGCGATATGCAAGCAGCGAGTTGCAGATGCCGCCAGATGTAGCAGGAATTGAGGCAGGTAGTGGTGCGCCGAAAATTACTGTGATGCTCGAAGAGTGATTCTCTCCGATCGTCTTCGCGGCAGTTGAACACGCAGCGATGAATCCGGACTGAAGCAACAGGTCCTTGGGCGGATATCCGCACAGCGCGAGTTCTGGGAACACGATGCAGTCTGCGTGAGCTGCTTTGGCGCGAGAAATGAAGTTGATGATTGATGCGGTGTTGGCCGCTATATCACCGACAACCGAGTTCATTTGGGCAAGTGCAATGAGCATTGGCGGACGATAGGGCTTTCAGGAGGATGATGCTGGAGGCTGGGTCGGCTTGAGCCGCCAGGGTTTGAGAATGAGTGCTGCGATCGGCGACAGTACAACCAGAACGATGAGTTCGCAGGCTGTCACGGTTAGGGCAATAGGGGCGAGCGATTCCCACGATATCACCGCTCGCAACTTTGCCAGCGCGGTCACACCAGCCTCGCGCGATCCTGCCGCTCCACTGGGCGATAGCACACCGATGAGGAAATAACACCCGGAAAAGAGCATGGCATTTCCAAATGAAAGCTCTATTCCCATGATCTGACTGACAAGATAAAACCGCGCAGCTTGAACCAATAGATCCGCAGCTCGAAACACCAGCGCAACCACGAACCAGCGTGATGAAACCATGTCGCAGCCGGAGTGCATCTGTGCAAATGCCCCAGACGCACTGAATCGCGCAGGCAACGATGTTGGTAGCTTGTGCGCGATCGCCTGAACTCGTTGCAAACCATCGGGTCCAGATATGGCATTCGCAACCATCATTACACACGCAAGAATTGTTGGTGTACCTAGTCCAACAGCCATCATCCAGGGTACATCAATCTTCTCGCGCCAATATGTTGCGATAATAATCGGGCCTACCACAAGCAACGCGCCCACTCCGACTGCGGCAAACCAGGCTCCAATCGTAAAAAGCGGAATGTTGTCGCGTCGATTGTGAATGAGTACGCGAAATACGAGCGATGCTTTGAACGGCACCAGGGCTAGTAAGGTCGCAATGCAATTTGTGGCGATAAGGTCAACAGGATTGAGTTGCTTCTGCCCGCGAATGGTCGCCCAGAAGCAGAGACCATTGAGGGCAATACTGACAAATGTGAGCGCAAGAAGACCGGTTGCATTCGCAAACGAAATGCCGCGGAGCTGCGCCAAAGCCTCTTTGTTCTGCGGCTGGAGTGCAAGGTGAATGCACCATGCGAGTGCGGCGATTCCGATGGCGATACCCAGGAGCTGAACCAAAATGCCCCGGAGATTTCTATGTTGCAGAGGTGCCGTGCTCAACTCTTTCATCCGGGTGGTCCTGGTAGCGGAAGCGATCGTTCCCTGAGTTCAAACAAAACAACGCCGCTCGCTTTCCATTCCTTTTTCGCAACGGCATTGTCCACCAGCCATGCGGAAATCAGTTCGGGTGTGAGCCTCGGATCGTTCCATTGCGATGAACAATATCGGCTGAGCTCAGAGAAATTCACCAGCACATAATATATTCCCATGGCGCGGAGTTGCTCCGAGCTTTTGTAATACCTGCTTTCCAACATTCGTTCCTCGGTCATTAACTGGCTGCAA
>SXOY01000077.1 GCA_005776545.1 Planctomycetia bacterium
ACCACGATCAAATATCCAAGTCATTTATTTGCCCCAAGCCACTGAGTGCGTGCCAGTTAACAACTCTTGCTTGGCACTCATTCCGTCCCTGGTCCATTGAGTAGTGCTGTTTTTCTCGGCTTTTCTGCCGTCTCGCAGAATGTTTAGCCCTCCGATCACCATTTCTCGCTTGACTTCAGGTGCACTATCTCTAGTTTCGCCACAGGAGCCAATATGAAATCGCTTCCGATAACGCCTGCAGTACTTTCGCTTACCCTTTCCGCCGCCGCTTTTGCCCAGTGCAACGTACATCGATACGGCGTTCCCGATTTTGATCAGCGCCGATGGGGACTTCATGCCAACAACGGTGCCATGCACTGTGTCCCAACCTCTTCTCTCAACTGGATGGGCTATCTTTCCAATCACGGCTTTCCGGCGGCAATGGGCTATAACGCCTCCAATTGGGCAAACAACTCCCATCACCCACACGTCACCAATCGCCTGGATGTCATGGGTGATCTCAGCATCACCAACACCACACCGACCTCGGGTACGACCGGGGGCAATGGTGTCAAAGGGATAAACGATTATTTGGACCAATACAACGTCAACCTCAATGCCGTTGTCTCTTACAAGGGAGCAAAGGGTAGTTGGGCACCCTCACCCAAGTTGATGTATAACTTAATGAAGGCAGGATGCCTCGTCAATTTCTGCTACGGCCGATATGACTGGGAGGCATGTGGGTGGGTGCGAACTGGTGGTCACTGCATGACGCTGGTTGGTGTTGATTATGCATGTGGCTCCTATCCAGTTCTCAAGTTCCACAACCCCAATACCGACCCCAGTATCGAGTCTATTTGGACGCAATCCGTGCCCCAAACCGAAACTTGGACCGTTGAAAAACTCAATAGTGTTTATGCATGCAATACACGAGACCAGTGGCAAAAGTACCCATCAAGTGGGCAGATAGCGCGAAAGTTCATTGATGGAGTAATTACGATTGTCCCCATGTTCGGATGCGCACTACCACCCGTCCGCGCCAACGGCATTCAACTTCACCGCCTTTCCTTCCTCACCAATGAACGTCACCAGGAAGAAGAGACCATTCTCACTCCCGACAACGCACCTGTCATCACCGCATTCCCCTTCGCTGGCGATCCAGGCGCATTTGTTATTACCCGCGGCTCAGATATTGATCATCCCTCATTGCTCTACTTCTACGACATGGTGGAACGAACCTGGACTCGACTCGAAGAATTCGAATCTAATCCGGTCGGCGCAATTCAGGATCGCTTTGGAAATATCTACATCAACTTTGGTAACAGCGTCCAAAAATATCATGTCGGCGATCGTGAAGTACTCCCGATCGCTTCGGTCACACCGGTGTATCCAATCAGCGCAATGACGCTCAACGATGCCACCGATGAACTTCACTTGCTTTCATCAACTGAATCACGCATCCTCACTTTCCCGCTTGGTGACCTCTCAAGAACTCCGTTTGATCGCCGCCTTCCGACCAGTGTTGACCTCCGCGGCGACGCCCTCCTGTCTTACAACCCCGAACTTCAGAGGATCTTCCTCTCCAGCACTGAGGCTTCAAGTATCTGGGGACTTACACCAAACATCGCGACACCCATCTGGGACATCGCCGACGCCATGGCAGTTCCGGATGGTGCCCAAGACCTCCTCTCCATGCAATTCACAGATCGCGGCGTTTTCGCTCTTCATTCACGCAATGGCTATGACGAGTATGAACGTGAAGCGCTCAGCGGTCGGCTCGTTCCTACCACCACCCCGCTCTTCCGTGGCCGCCAAATCAGCGGTTTCCTGAACATACTTCGCTCGCAGCACGACTTTGATGCCCGTACCGCAACTCCCGACCAATGGCTCAATCTTGAAAATCCAGATGTCGATGCTGATTCACAGATCGAATGTCGCGCCGACTTCAACTTTGATGGCGTCGTCGATTTCTTCGATTACCTCGACTTTGTTGATGCCTTCGCTGAAGACAATATGAACGCTGATTTCAACTACGACGGCATTGTTGATTTCTTTGACTACCTCGACTTTGTTGATGCGTTCAGCGAAGGTTGCTGAACCACCCCTATTCAACGCAAATTCCACTCCTTCTCTCAACGCCCCAACTTTTGTTGGGGCTTTTTCTTTCGTTCCCCCATTCGGGGCATCCCTCGTCCCTGGGTTTTCTGCTACATTGTCCACTTCTGGCACCTGTACCCCGCCCTGACTCCATCGTTCAGCAACGAAAGGTCATGATGCAACGCAGCTCATCACAGTTCTCCTGTCGCATTGCAATCGCCACTCTGGCATTCTCCGCCGGTCTTGCCTTTGCTGCCCAACCCACAATCCAGCACATCCGCGGCGAGAATCAACTCCAAATCGCTGACACGATTATTCAATCTTCAACAGAGAACATCTTCAACCCACGCTTTATCGATCTCACGTATCACGCCGACAAAGCGGATCATGCATCCGCTGTCACCTGGCAGCAATCCAATATCACTGGCACCACTTCGTATTACGCGTTCACGAGCGATGAGTCACGTTGGTCGCGACCAATCCCCGGCAATCAATCACTCCTCAATCTTCGCTGGGCCAACTTTGATCCGCTCCTTCTTCCCTTTGCCCCGACTATTCCTGCCTACCTTCGTGCCCTTCCAAACGCAACGACTTTCATCATTCAATTTGTGATCCCGCCCATTGACGCGATGCGCCACGAAGTCGAAGACTTGGGCGCAACCATCCACACCTCTCTGCCGCAAAGTGCCTTCATCGTCAGCATTGACCCTGCTCAACTCCCCGCGCTCCGCGCACTCCCGGCTGTCCGCTGGGTCGGTGCATTTGAACCCGCTTTCAAAACCGAACCATCAATAGCCCGCGGCTATCTCTCCGAATTTGGAGCCTCTGACCCAGCTGCTCGCGCCGATTTCGAACGCAATTGGGGCAAGCCCTGTATTCAGGCAATGGAGTCATTCCGCAATGGCGACTCCGTCAGTTTCTGGATTCAAGTTCATCAAGCCGACATCGTCCAGAAACAGATCGTCGCCGATCACATCACCAGCATCGGCGGGAAAGTACAGAATATCACGCCGCAGGATTACCTTTTACGCGCCGAACTCAATCAAGCTCAGTTCGTTTCTGTCCTTCAACTCGACCAGGTCGCCTTTGTCGATCCCTGGAGCAATGCCGAACACGACATGGATATTGAACGCAATCTCTCGGGGGCAAACGCACTTGAAGCCGCTACCGGAATCTCAGGCGAAGGCGTCCGCGGCGAAGTCATGGATAACGGTGTGCGCCAGACTCATCTTGATTTTTCAAACCCCGGCCCTGCTGTCACGGTCCGCCTGAACAACACTGACAACTCTCACGGAACCAGCACTTTCGGAATCGTTTTTGGAGACGGTGGCAACAACGCCGCCGCACGCGGACTTCTTCCCGATTCCCCTGCAAAATTCTTTTACTCTTACCTCGGCCTCTCTGGTTTCGGGGGAACAGCAGACCGACTTGCAGTCACGACCACAGCAGTAAATACCAACAACATCGTCTTCCAGAGTAACAGTTGGGGCAGCACGCTCACCACGGCGTATGGAACTCAATCGAACGCAATGGATAACATTATATTCCAAACTGGACTCACCATCTGCCAGAGTCAGTCCAACACCGGTTCGCAACAATCTCGACCTGAGGCGTGGGCGAAGAACGTTCTCTCCGTCGGCGGAATCACCCATCTCAATGACCTTAACCGCGCCAACGACACCTGGGGCGGGGGTTCCTCCATTGGCCCCGCCGCGGACCTGCGAATAAAGCCTGAACTTGCTCATCACTACGACAACGTGCTGGCCACCACCGCAACGAGCGACACCGCTTACACCACTTTTGGCGGCACATCCGCCGCGACTCCCATCACCTGCGGCTACATGGGCCTCATTCACCAGATGTGGCACCAGGGGATGTTCCCCGGATTCGGCGGCGCTTCAGATGTCTTTGCCAGTCGCCCCTTTTTCACAACAGCCAAGGCACTTGCGATCCACTCGGCGTTTCGCTACAACTGGACTGGCACACCAAGCAATCCCTCGATCAATCGCAACGTGCAGGGCTGGGGCGTCATCGATGTCAATCGTCTGCAGCAACTCGCGCCCACTATGTTCATCGAAAATGAGAGCAAGAGCCTTCGCGCTGGTCAGTCTGCGTTCTATACATTCGATGTTGCGCCAGGTTCGCCCGCTCTTACTGCAACCCTTCTTTTCCGCGATCCGCCCGGAACTACCAGTGCAAGCATTCATCGAATCAACGATGCCTCTCTCAAGGTCACTGGTCCCACCGGGGTTTTCTGGTGGGGAAATAACGGACTTACCACCGGCAATGTCTCAACCGCCGGCGGGGTCTCTAACACTCGCGACACAGTTGAGAATGTCTTCCTTGTCAATCCGCCGCCAGGCCGCTACACACTGCAAGTCTTTGCCGATATTGTGACCCAAGATGGCAACCCTCGCACTGCAGGCGTCAACGACATCACCTATGCACTCGCTGTATCTGGAGGATCGCGAACACCTGTTCGCATTCTCACGCTCGATGCGGCACGTGCTGGAACATGCCCCGATTCAACCAGCAGGAGTTTCGCAACCGGTCCCGCTTTTGAACTTGTCCGATCCTGGCTTTCCGATCCTCGGCGCTTTGGCGGTGCGGGTAAGTTTGATCGCCCAGTTTCGATTCTTCCACCAGTTTCTTCGCTGTCTGCCGCCGCACTTTCCGGCGCTGATGTAGTTGTCCTCACCGGTATCGCCGGCTCACTTACCGAGTGCGAACGCGCCAGACTTGCTTCGTTTGTTGAACAGGGTGGCGGAGTTCTAGCTTTCTTCGATACGGCAGCGGATGAATTAGAGTCCGTTGTCGGGGCAGAGGCTGGACCGAGTGCAGGCTCTGCAACTTTGACACCTGCTGGCACAACCGGTTCAGTCCTTGCCGGACCATTTGGAAATGTCGACTCGCCCGTTTTCACAGGGTCACACCGCGTCTTTGCATTTCTTGGATTGAATGGCACACCACTGCTCTTGGACAATGGCCGCAGCACTGCGGCTGTTTTCACATCCGGCACGGGCAAGGCGATCATCCTCAACGATGAAGATTGGGCCAGCAACATTGTCGCCGCAGACTGCCTGCAAGGCCAACTCCCCGCACAAAGCAACGAACGCTTTTTCCTCAATTCGCTCGCAGCGGTTACACCCGTTCAACCAATCGCGTTTACCTTCGGCTCATGCGCAGCCGATTTCAATTGCGACTCTCTGCTCGACCTTGCTGATTATCTCGATTTCGTCCAATCCTTCGGCAGCAGCGAACCACGCGCCGATTTCAATCAGGATTCGACGATCGACTTCTTTGACTATCTCGATTTCGTTCAGGGATTCAGCGCGGGGTGCTGAATCTCGTTAGTTATCGGTCTCCGTGAGAACTTGCCTTGCAACGGCTACCGACTTCCATTAGAATCCGGGCGAGGGAGAGTGCCTATGCGATCTAGTAAGTTATTATTTCTTAATACAGTGGCTACCTTGTCATTCGGTTCGGCAAGTGCTTATGCCGCCCCAATCATGTTCCAGGAGATCGTATCGGCACGTGGCCCCGCTCTTTGGTACAAGTTTAATGAACTCCCCGGCTCAACCACAGTGATCAATTACGGTTCGCTTGGCGACAGCTTCAACGGCGTTTTCCCCAATGGAATCACGCTCGGTGCGCCGACGATGGGTGGCGATACCGGATTTCGATTCTCAATCGGTGCACAGCAGTACGTTGAATCAATAACCGCGGCACCAGCAAATTTCACCGGCAACCCGAGTTTCACCGCCGAGACCATTGTCTTTGTCGAGGCAAATGCCGGAGGTGCGGGGTATCCACCTTTCCTTCACTGGGGCGCGCCAGCCACAGGGCAATCTGTCTATTTCAGTCTTCACAGATTCCGCACTGATCGCATGTTCGCCGGGTTCTACAACGGAGGACTGCGCACGACCTGCTCGCTCTTCAGCACTTCTGCCTGGCACCACATCGTCTGGACCCGGCAGGGTGGAGGAACTCAATATCAAGGAACGCGGCTATTTATCGATGGCGAAGAAGTGCCTTTGGAACCAGATACAGATCTTGCCGGCGCGCCTGTCATAAACACCACCTCAACTACGTTCAGGATCTCTCGCGCCACAAATCTCATCCGCTACTTTACCGGAACCGTAGACGAAATCGTCCTCTATCCCCGCGTTCTAGACCCCGGTGAAATCCTGGAGCATTACACCGCACTTGGTGCGCTGGCCCCAATTCCGTGCCAGGCCGATTTCAATTATGATTGCGGCATCGACCTGTTTGATTATCTTGATTTCGTTGACGCATTCAGCACCAACGCTCCAGAAGCAGATTTCAACCAGGACGA
>SXOY01000078.1 GCA_005776545.1 Planctomycetia bacterium
CGCCAGACAAGATCGGGCGCAGGCTCATGCGCAGCATCATGACCCTGGTCAATAGTAAATTCAAGCCCGCCATTGCGGTCATGAATCTGATGAAGCACTTGACGCCAACGATCTGTTCTTGAGCGATTTGCAGGCACGAGAGATCTCCCGAATTGGGATAAAGGCGCAATCCGCCTAACGTATCCATTAATGTAGATCGGCCTGCCAGATTGGATCCTTCAACTTGAACGCGCGACGCAGCAGGACTTGTTGATCAGGCCTTCACTTCCAACCGGATATATGTACCTATTCTATTTCTCGGACGTTAGGAGTCGCTTGATATTCGCGTATTTCTCATTTGCAACAAGCAACTGCGACTGGTTGAGTCCAGCTCCAAACTGGCCCAGATAAAGCAGGCTGATGAACACTTCAATGTCCACTGGTAGATTCGGATGAATAGTTGCAAGCCGGGAATGCACTCGTTCAAAGTGCTTGAGAAGTGGCTCGCAGGGGGCACGTGCCAAGTTGCTTTTTGCAAGCACTTCATTGTACTGATCTCGCAGTGCTGCAAGCTCAGGTCGAACTTTGATGATGCTCTGTTCATGCGCCGTCAGTCGCCTTTGTGCTCTTCTTCTTGCGATCAGCAAATTCACCAGCCACCCAAGCAGGCTACCCCCAACAACAAACGCAACGGCAAATCCTCCCCATCGCATTGTGCGTGCTTTCACCGAATCTTCCTCGCCACCCAGCAGCATAGAAAGTTGAGTCAACTTCGTCTCAAGCCAATTTGTGGAGATGCCGCGGGATGCCAGCATATCCCGCTGGCTCCGATCATCGAAACGGAGAATACTGGAAGCCCACGAGCTTTCAAGTGAACTCAGAAATCTCCCGATTCGCAGACTCACCGAAGGCTCCGGCTGGTGAATACGAGTAAAATCGGATGGAGGTGTTGGATCAAAAGTGCGCCACGAATGCCATGTAGCAGCATCTTTTGTTCCCTCATAGGTCACGTCCGGCGGAAACCCGTCAACCGCCGCCTCAACCCAGGCATGCGCATTGCTTTCACGTACCACGAACATGCCCTGGTTTGAAGTCTCCGCCGCAACATAGCCAGTAATGAGTCTCGCGGGAATACCGACACTTCGGCACATTGCCACCATCGCCGATGCAAAATACTCGCAATGCCCCTGCTTTGATGTTGTCAAAAACCATGCGATGGGATCCTGGCCCTCTGGCGCAGCGAGCATTTGCAAGGTGTACTTAAACTCCCGCCTGAGGTGTGCTTCGATAGCGCGAGCCACACGTCCATCTTCCGCGGGGAGTCGAATCGATGGGTCTTGTTCAATATTGGAACGTTTCAACAAATCTCGCGTATACGACTTCACAACTGCATCTGCAAAATCTACTTTTGGTCGCTGGCTGGGCAGTCTTGCCTCCGCCACTACTGGATCTGCTGATGCACCAATGAAGCTCGTAACGGTATAGCTGAAACTGCCCTCCTGTCCCGCCCGCTTTAGGAGGAGCGTGTGTCGATCAACTCTTAGTCGCCCTTCGCTCGCAAATTCAATGGCAGCCGGCCACCAGGGCGCAAAGGCCGGCACCTGACGATCCACATCCTGCATCGTCACACGAAGACGCAGTTCTCTCGCCGCCGCCGCAGAATTTGGACGCCCACCAGGTGTAACGGATTGGCCGCGCTTCAAGTCCAGAGAATCGTTCTCTCGCTGCAAGTTGTTGGTGATTCCCGGTTCCCATCGCCCGTTCTCGTACTTCTCAAGGACCGCTCCTCGCAGATGGACAACTTCAACCGATCGCTGCGTGCCATCTTCACTTGGCAACACCGCAACTTCCGCCACAACCGCTCGCGAAGGGGAAATCAAGCCGGCTCGACCCAGCTCCACCTGCTCGCTGAACCCAGATACATGCGCAACTCCACCTAGTCTCGCAACCCAGCTTGACCGCAGCATAGCTGATTCCAACATCGGGCCACGCGGCATTAAAACAAACATAAGCGAAGTCACGCCCGCAATAAGCACAAATCCACTCGCGAAAAACGCCGCGAAAGTAGCATTTGACCATCGCAATTGTGAAGCTCGGGAACCGTGGCGCACAAACCGGTGTTGTCCTGCATAAATCTGAAAGAGCATGGTCCCCGCGAGCAAAATCGGGACGATCAGCGATGTCACAACTACAGGTCCGAAATCACCGCTCACCGTACACCCAATCGCCAAATACACTGCCAGCGTGAGAATCTGCGCGTAATCAGCGGGGACCTTGCGATCCCAGATCTTGACAAACATGAGAGCAAGTACGCTCTCACAAAGTGCATCGATCTTGTTTCCGCTCATCGCTCTGGTGACACCCCAGGTAAGCACACCGAACGCGGCAATCACCACAATCCATTTAGGGAGCATGTAGTTGTCACGCCCGCCAATACCGTGAATCAACAGGTGAACGCCAACACACACCAGCCCAAGCAGTGGCCACATGATGCCGGTCCCCACCAGCGAGTACCCCAGAGTACATAACACGACGATGATCATCGTGAGGCCAGCAAGTCGAGCACGCACATTCATGCTTCTGCTCCCCGCAGCTGCGTACTTTCAACGGGAAGATCATCAAGCGTTATCGGTGCACCGGAACCCCTGGGGCCAATTCGCAAATGTGAGCCGAACATTTTCGATGGCGATGGCCGACTCAATAGACTTTCTCTTGAAAGCACCGCGAGTCCATCAAGCATGGGGCCGATTAACCGAACACTCAAGACCGGTGAATAGTGCGCCTGTGGCAGTCGTAGCCCAGCTGCGGTGCCAGATGCAATAATGGCATGTATCAAACTCGCCGCAAGCTCAGCAGCCTTGTCGAGATCCTCAATTGCTGGGTCAATTTCTAGCCAGACTTTCCGCCCAGTAAGCGATGCGTTTTCTCGAACAAGCAATTCATCGCTGGAAACAAGCGTTCTCGCCGAGGGTTTCCAAGCCACAGAACTCTGCCCATCACGCGGCAAGTACGCTCGTATGCCCAGAAACTCTTCACGCCCGCCGCTGCGCGAAGTACTGGCACCGATCGAAGAATCCCGGGAGAGAAAGGTGGTCACGGCTTTACGAGTGAACCTCAACACGCGTGGACGAACGAGCGTCACCTGTATCTTGTCTGCTTTCGGTGCGAACAAAACCGATTTGCGTGTAATTCCAAACGGGAATGTTGTCCATACCCGCACACAGTCGAAACTGGCGATACCGCGCGAGGTTGCGAGCGACTCCGCTAACACGATTGCACTGTCTCCTGCGCGGAGATTCACAATGCACGGTCCCAAAAGCGGCCGCGACAAACGCGTGTGCCAAGTCGGCTTAGCGCGACCCTTGATTGCGGCCTGCTCTTCTATGACAAGTGCAAACGCCGGAAACAACCAATTGGAATTTCGTACTCGATACCTCACCATCAGAGGCATGTCGACGCCGGTCGCGTGCTCAACCTCACGCTCAATACGCACACCCATCAACATCGCACCGCTTGCTATTCCGGAAAACAACAGCGACCCAACCG